>JADBZH010000054.1 GCA_020402585.1 Phenylobacterium sp.
CCGCTCGGCGGTCATGCGGCGGGTCAAGGCACGCGATACCGGCCCGGAGCGCACCGTCCGCCGGGTCCTGACCCGGCTGGGCGCCCGCTACCGCCTGCACCGGGCCGACCTGCCCGGCCCTGGAGCACAGGCTCAGGGCGCTGCTGGCGGAGACGGCGCCTCGACCCTGATTTCAAACTTCACCGAGTTGGCGATGAAGCAAGCGGCATGGCTGGCCTCGTGGAGGGCGTCCAGGGCTTCGGCGTCCGGGGCCGGGCCGACCCAGGAGATTTCGGGCCGCAGCACCACCTCGACCAGGCCCTTGCGGCCGGGCGCGACCTCGCCCATCCGGCCGCGGGCGGCGTCGGCATAGCGGTCGATGAGGAAGCCGGCGCGCCGCGCCACATCCAGGAAGGTCAGCATGTGACAGCTGGAGACAGACGCCACCAGCATCTCCTCGGGATCGATCCCGGCGGGGTCGGCCCAGCGGCCCACCACCGAAGGCGCGGCGGAGGCGGTCATCTCCGCGCCGCCGTCGAAGGCGATGCGGTGCGCCCGGCTGTAATGGCCCCGACGAAAGTCGGCATCGGGGCTCAGGGTCCAGGTCACGAAGGCGTCGTGGTCTGACATGGGGGGACCTCCCGTCCTCAGAAGGCCTCGGCCGGAAGGGCCATGACTGTCTCGGCGCCGGACTTCAGCCGCGCCAGGTGGACGCCGGCCTCCGGCAGGACCCGCGCGAGGAAGAAGCGGCCGACGGCCAGCTTGGTGGTCCAGAACGGGTCGGCGTCGCCGGCGGCGATCTTCGCCTGCGCGGCCACGGCCATCTGCGCCCACATCCAGGCCAGGGCGGTCAAGCCCATCAGGTGCAGGAAGTCATGCGAGCCGGCGGCGGCGTTGTCGGGGTGGGCGAGGCCGTTCTGCATCAGCCAGCCCACGCCCTCCTGCAGCTGGGCGCGGGCGCCGTCCAGACCATCGAGGAAGGGATCGGTCGCCGGATCGCCCCGGGCGCCGGCGGAGAAGGCCTCCAGGTCGGCCAGCCAGGTCAGCATGGCCCGGCCGCCCTGGGCGGGCAGCTTGCGGCCCACCAGGTCCAGGGCCTGGACCCCGTTGGTCCCCTCATAGATCAGGGCGATCCGCACGTCGCGCATGTACTGGCTGGCGGGGAAGTGCTCGGTGAAGCCGGAGCCGCCGTGCACCTGCAGGGCGTCGGAACAGACCTTCAGCCCGCGGTCGGTGAGGTAGGCCTTCACCACCGGCGTCATCAGGGCGGCGTAGTCGGAGGCCTTCTGGCGCACCGCCTCGTCGGGGTGGAGGTGGGCGAGGTCCCCCTGCAGGGCGGACCAGAAGAGGAAGGCGCGCCCGCCCTCGACCAGGGCCTTGCCCTCCATCAGCTGGCGGCGCACGTCCGGGTGGACGATGATGGGATCGGCGGGGCCGTCTGGGTTCTTCGGGCCGGTCAGGGCCCGGCCCTGGAGCCGGTCGCGGGCGAAGTCGGAGGCCGCCTGCAGGGCCGCCTCGGCCTGGGCGATCCCCTGGAGGCCGACGCCGATCCGCGCCTCGTTCATCATCACGAACATCAGGGCCAGGCCCCGGTTTTCCTCGCCGACCAGCCAGCCGACGGCCTCCTCGTGCCGCATGACGCAGGTGGCCGAGCCGTGGATGCCCATCTTCTCCTCGAGGCCGTCGCACCAGACATTGTTGCGCGCGCCCGGCTTGCCGTCGGCGTCGGGGATGAACTTGGGCACGATGAAGAGGGAGATGCCGCGCACACCCTCGGGGGCGCCCTCCACCCGGGCCAGGACCAGGTGGACGATGTTCTCCGCCATGTCGTGCTCGCCGCCGGAGATCCAGATCTTGGTTCCGGAGATGCGGTGGCTGCCATCCGCCTGGGCGACCGCGCGGGTGCGCAGGAGGCCCAGGTCCGTGCCGCAGTGCGGTTCGGTCAGGTTCATGGTGCCGCACCATTCACCCGAGGCCAGCTTGGGCAGATAGAGGGCCTTCTGGGCGTCGGAGCCGCCGTTGAGGATGGCCGAATACGCGCCGTGGGTCAGGCCCGGGTACATGGAGAAGGCCATGTTCGCCGAGGAGCTCATCTCGGAGAAGGACAGGTTGATCACATGCGGCAGGCCTTGGCCGCCAAAGGCGGTGTCGGCCCCGATGGCGGCCCAGCCGCCCTCCACCAGCTGCCGGTAGGCGTCGGCGAAGCCGGTCGGGGTGCGGACCGAATGGTCCGGCGACCAGGTGCAGCCTTCCTTGTCGCCCACCGCATTGAGGGGCGCCAGGACCTCGGAAGTGAACCTGCCGGCCTCCTCCAGGATCTGGGCCACCACCTCCGGCCCGGCCTCGTCAAAGCCCGGAAGATCGGCGTAGCTCCCGATCTCCAGGACATCGTTCAGCAGGAAGGCGTGCTCACGGACGGGCGGGCGGTAGGGCATGGGAAACTCCGGGAAGGCAGGGGCGGCGGGGCGGGCGTCAGCCGGCGCGGCGCATCTCGCCGGGCCGGGGACGCCGGGGACGGATGGCCTCGACGGGCTGCTCCAGCAGGTCCGGACGGGTCTGCTTCAGCTGGGACTCCAGACGCGTGCAGGCCTCCTGCAGGACGTCGACAGCCATGTCGATGTCCCGGCGCTGGGATTCCAGGGCGCGAATCCGCTCGCGGAACTTGGCCAGGGAGATGGCGTTCTGGGTGGCGCAGCCGTCGCCCAGTTCATAGAGGTCGAGGATCTCGCCGATCTCGGACAGGGCCAGGCCGACGCGCTTGCCGCGCAGGATCAGCTGGAGGCGAGCGCGGTCCTTGTAGGAATAGACCCGGTTCATGCCATCGCGCTCAGGGAAGATGAGGCCCTTGTCCTCATAGAAGCGCAGGGCGCGCGGCGTGCAGCCGAACTCTTGGCAGAGCTGGCGGATGGTGAAGGTGCGGGCGGGGCGGCGCAGTTCAGCAGGCATTGGAAAGCCCTCCGTATAGGTTGAACAGGTGACGCGCACGTAAGAAGGCCTTACGTGAACGTCAAGACCCCGCCTCACCCCTCGGGCCGGTTTCGACGGGCGATGCGGGCCCCGGCTGCCGGCAGATGAATCTCGAAGACCGAGCCGGCGGGCCCGGTGGCGGCCATGACCAGCTCGCCCCCATGCCCCTGGACGAGCTCCCGGGCGATGGCCAGGCCCAGCCCCGCGCCATCCGGCCGGCCTGAGCCCGCAAAGGGCTGGAAGAGCCGCTCCCGGGCGCGCTCCGACAGGCCCGGGCCGTTGTCGGCCAGTACGATGACATCAGCCTCGCCGTCGCGCCGCCATCCGGCCCGGACCACCCCCGAGCGGGGCGGAACGACCGCCTCGATCGCCTCCCGGGCGTTGCGCATCAGGTTGACCAGGATGCGGTGAAGCTGGTCCGGATCCGCCTCGACCAGGACCCCGGAGGCGACGTCGCAGACGAAGAGGACGCCCTCCGGCCGGTCTGTCAGCCGGCCCTCCTCAGCGGCGTCAGCCAGGGCCCGGGGCAGGTCCACCGGCACGGGGGCTGGCGGCGCCTCCTGGGTCTTGCCATAGGCGAGGACGTCGCTGGCCAGCCGGACGGCGCGGTCCAGGGCGCGCTCCAGGCGCGGCAGGGCCTGGGCGACCCGGGGGTCGGGCACCGCGGCGAGACGCTCCGAGGCCATCTGGGCGCTGGTCAGCATGTTGCGCAGGTCGTGGTTGATCTTGGCCACCGCCTCGCCCAGGGCGGCCAGGCGGGCGCGGGAGGCCAGGGCGACGCGCAGGTCGGCCTGCATGCGGTCCAGCTCGATCTCGGCGCGACCGATCTCGTCCCTGCGGCCGGAGGGATCGAGGTGGGCGGCGGGGTCGTCCGGGTCGGCGCGGAACCGCTCCATGGCCCGGGTGATCCTCTGCATGGGCCGGACGAGAAAGAAGTTCAGCGACAGGAAGACCAGGGCCCCGGCGAGGCCGGCGACGAACAGGGTGGTGAAGATCAGCTGCCAGAGATAGGCCTTCAGCTCGCCCTTCAGGGGGGCGTGGGGGGCCACCACCTCGATAAACTCGGCCTCCTCGCGGAAGCGGGGCTCGGCGATCACCCGGACCGCCCGGTCATCGCCGGCGCTGAGGGTCTGGAAGGGCGCCAGGAGCCAGGAGCTCACCGCCTGCTCGCGAAGATCGACCAGATAGGGCGCCTCGTCCCGGCGGGGGCCCTGCAGGACCAGCCGCCGCAGGCCCCGGGACTGGATGGCCACGGTCTCGACCCCGGCGCCGGCCAGCAGCTGGGCGGACAGCTTCTCAGACACCACCCGGTCGGGCGCCACCTCGGTGGCCAGGGAGGCCAGTTCGGCGGCCCGCACCCGGTCGAGGAGCCAGTTCCGCTCGAAGGCCGCCAGGGCGGGCGGCAGGATGAAGACGCCAGCCAGGGCGACGAAGAGGGTGGTCAGCACGAGGAGGCGCGCGGACAGGCCGCCCGGCCAGAAGAGCCTCCTGCCGGTTCGACCCCATCCGGCCTTACCGGCGGCGGGTTCTGGCGCCTGGACTTCGGCCATGGCTCTCCAGTAGGCGAAAGCCGGCCTCCGGGCAACGCACGCGGGCGTCTCAGCGGGCGCCCACGGCCTCGGTGAGGGTGCGGAAGCCGTCGGCGCGCAGGCGGGCGGCGAGGTCGCGGCCCAGGCGGACCGCGAGGCCCGGCCCGGCGTAGACCAGGGCTGAATAGAGCTGGACGGCCGAGGCCCCGGCGCGGATCCGCGCATAGGCGTCCGCGCCGGAGGCGATTCCGCCCGCACCGATCAGGGGCAGCCGCCCGGCGGCGGCGTCGCTGAACCGGCCGAGGACCGACTGGGCGAGGTCGCGCAGGGGCGCGCCGGACAGGCCCCCGGTCTCGCCGGCCAGGGGTGAGCGCAGGCCCGGACGGGTGATGGTGGTGTTGGCGACAATGATCCCGGACAGGCCAAAGGCCAGGACGGTCTCGACGATGGCCTCGATCTCTGCGTCCTCGAGGTCCGGGGCGACCTTCAGGAACATCGGGACGGCCCGGTCCTGGGGCAGGGCGTCGCGGGTCTCGGCGGCGCGGCCGAGCAGCTCCTCGAGGGCCGCCCGGGTCTGCAGGGCCCGCAGGCCGGGCGTGTTGGGCGAGGAGATGTTCAGGGTGAACCAGTCGGCCAGGCCCCAGAGCCGCTTCAGTCCCGTGACATAGTCGCCGATCCGGTCCTCGGAGTCCTTGTTGGCGCCGATGTTGGCGCCGACGGGGCCGGGGCGGCCCGGCCGGGCGAGGCGGGCGGCGAAGGCCTCGAGACCGGCGTTGTTGAAGCCCATGCGGTTGATGACCGCTTCGTCGATGGACAGCCTGAACAGGCGCGGGCGCGGATTGCCCGCCTGGGGCAGGGGGGTGACGGTGCCGCACTCCACAAAGCCGAAGCCCGCCGCCAGCATGGGACCGAAGGCCTCCGCGTTCTTGTCGAAGCCGGCGGCCAGGCCGACGGCGCTGGGCAGGGCAAGGCCCGCCAGGGTGGTCGCCAGGATCGGGTCAGGCGCCGGGGCGCGGGGGCCTAGCCCGAGCGCCAGGGCCCGGAGGGTCAGGCTGTGGGCGTCCTCGGGATCGAGGGTCCTGAGGGCTGCGGCGGCGAGGTCGTGCAGGCCGCTCATGCCGTGAGGTCCAGCTGCGGGACGTCGTCGGCGCCGAGGGGCGCGGGCAGGACCCGGCGGACGACGGCGGCGGGAAGCTCGCCATAGAGGTGGGGGAAGAGGTCCCCGCCCCGGGACGGCTCCCAGACCAGGGCCTCGCCGAGGTCGCCGCCCTCGACCTCCAGCACGACAAGGCCCGCCTGGCCCGCGAAGTGCCGGGCGGCGGTCTCCGGCGCCTGGGCGGCGGTGGAGAAGTGGATATAGCCGTCGGCCAGGTCCACGGCGGACCCAAGGAACCGGCCGGCCTCCCGGGCGGCGTCCCACTCTGTGCGCGGCAGGATCTTGTAGATCCGGGTCATCCGAGGGGGTCGGGCTGGAAGAAGCCGTCGAAGGTCGGGCGGCCGTTGATGTCGAAGGCGAAGGCCACCGCCGCCGAGGTGGGGAAACCGCTGCGGATGCGGGACAGGATGTCCGACGGTCCTGAGGCCTCGACCATCAGGGCCTCGGCCAGCTCCTGGAGCCCCGGGTTGTGGCCGACCAGAAGGACCACCCCGGCGGCGTCCGCGCTGCGGGCCAGGCGCTGCATCTCCGGGGCCTCGGCCAGGTAGAGACCTTCCTCGAAGCGGACCTCGCAGCCCGGCAGGAGACCGCTCATGGCCGCCCAGGTCTCGCGGGTGCGCACGGCGGCGGACACCAGGGCCAGGTCCGGGATCAGGCCGACATCGGCCAGGGCCGAGGCCACGGCGGCGCTGGCCTCGCGCCCCCGCCCCGTCAGCCGCCGCCCGAAGTCGCCGCCCGTCTCCGAGCCCGCCTCGGCCTCCCCGTGCCGGAGGAGAATCAGCCTGTCCATGCCCGCTCCAAATCCCTTGCGGGATGTTCATAGCCGCACCGCCGCCGTGTGCGAAGCGGTTGACAGCGAAACGGACAGGCGTTCCAAGCGGGTCGATGAAGGCCCTCTCGTCCCCCCATGACGGAATCGAGTCCGGCGGCGGCGTCTGGCGGTTCCCCGCCGACCGCCCGCTGAGGCTGGACTCGGGGGCGACCCTGGCGCCCCTGGAGGTCGCCTACCGGACCTACGGCCACCTCAACGCCGACCGCTCGAA
This sequence comes from Phenylobacterium sp., assembly GCA_020402585.1. GTDB lineage: Bacteria > Pseudomonadota > Alphaproteobacteria > Caulobacterales > Caulobacteraceae > Phenylobacterium. The sequence goes on from JADBZH010000054.1 coordinate 6,675, forward strand.
CGCCGTCCTGGTGATGCACGCCCTGACCGGCGACCAGTACCTGGCCTCCACCCATCCAGTGACCGGCAAGCCGGGCTGGTGGACCCGGGTGGTCGGCCGCGGCCTGCCCCTCGATCCCGACCGCTACTTCATCATCTGCGCCAACGTCCTGGGCGGATGCATGGGCACGACGGGGCCGGGCTCCACCGACCCGGCGACCGGCGCGCCCTGGGGCCTGGCCTTCCCGGTGATCACCATCGCCGACATGGTCCGCGCCCAGGCCATGCTGGTGGAGGCCCTTGGGATCGAGACCCTGTTCGCCGTTGTCGGCGCCTCCATGGGCGGCATGCAGGCCCTGCAATGGGCGGCGGACTATCCGGAGCGGATCTTCTCGGCGGTCTGCATCGCCGGGGCGGCCCGGCACTCGGCCCAGAACATCGCCTTCCACGAGGTGGGCCGGGCGGCGATCATGGCGGATCCCGACTGGCGCGGCGGCGGCTACGAGGCCGCCGGGGTGCGGCCGGAAAAGGGCCTGGCCGTCGCCCGCATGGCCGCCCACATCACCTACCTGTCCGAGGCGGCCCTGCAGCGGAAGTTCGGCCGCGAGCTGCAGAGGGATGGCCTGTCCTGGGGCTTCGAGACCGACTTCCAGGTGGAGAGCTACCTGCGCCACCAGGGGGCCAGCTTCGTCGACCGGTTCGACGCCAACTCCTACCTCTACATCACCCGGGCCCTGGACTATTTCGACCTGGCGGCGGCCTATGGCGGACAGCTGGCGAGCGCCTTTGTCCCGGCGCGGGATGTTCGCTTCTGTGTCCTGTCCTTCTCTTCGGACTGGCTCTACGCCACGGCGGAGAGCCGGCATGTGGTGCGGGCCCTCAACGCGGCCGGCTGCCGGGCCAGCTTCGTCGAGATCGAGACCGACAAGGGCCACGACGCCATCTTCCTGGAGGAGCCGGCCCTGGACTCGGCCCTGCGCGGCTTCCTGAACTCGGCCGCCGAGAAGCGGGGTCTGGCGTGAGCCCGGCTCTTCGCGAGGACTTCCGCGAGATCCTGCGCCTGACGCCGGACGGGGCGCGGGTGCTGGACGTGGGCTGCGGGGAGGGCGACCTCCTGGACCTCCTGACCCAGGAACGGGGCGTCGACGGCCAGGGGCTGGAGATTTCCGCCGACGGGGTTTCGGCCTGCCTGGCCCGGGGCCTGGCGGTTGTGCAGGGCGACGCCGACCGCGACCTCGACAGCTTCCCGACCCGGGCCTTCGACATGGCCATCCTCTCCAAGACCCTGCAGCAGATGCGCGACCCCCGGCATGTGGTCTCGGAACTCCTGCGGATCGCCGACCGGGCGGTGGTGAGCTTCCCGAACTTCGGCCACTGGCGGGTGCGCTGGGCCCTCCTGGCGCGGGGACGGATGCCCGAGACCCGGGCCCTGCCCAACCCCTGGTGGTCCACCCCCAACATCCACCTGTGCACCCTGCACGACTTCCTCGCCCTGACGGATGACCTGGGCCTGAGGATCGAGGCCTGCGCGGCCCTGTCGGGCGGCCGGCCCGCCCGACCCATCGACCCCCGCTCGGCGCTGGAGAACTGGCGCGCCGAGGCGGCGGTCTTCGTACTGAGGCGGGGCTAGGGCCTCGCCGCAGACCCCCTCCGTCGCGCTTCGCGCGCCACCTCCCCCTGGGGGGAGGAATTAGGGAGCCCATTGCTCCCCCAAGGGAGAGCTGTCAGCGAAGCTGACTGAGGGGGTCTAGGGTGGCTCAGTTGACCCCCTCCGGCCCGCTGCGCGGTCCACCTCCCCCTGGGGGGAGGAATTAGGGAGCCATTGCTCCCCCAAGGGGGAGCTCCCGCCGGAGGCGGGTGAGGGGGTCTGCGGCGCCGGGGTGTCCCTAACCTGAGATCGCGGCGGCGTCGGCTTCGCCGGTGCGGATGCGCAGGGCTTTCTCGAGATCCATGACGAAGATCTTGCCGTCGCCGATCTTGCCGGTGTTGGCGCTGCGGGTGACGGCCTCGATCACGGCGTCGGCGATATCGGTGGGGACGGCGATCTCTAGCTTCACCTTCGGCAGAAGCTTCACCTCGTACTCCGCGCCCCGGTAGACCTCGGTCTTCCCCCTCTGGCGGCCATAGCCGCGGACTTCGGTGACGGTCAGTCCCGACGCCCCGGCCTCGGTGACGGCCTCGAGGACGGCGTCCAGGCGGCTGGGCTTGATCACGGCGACGATCATCTTCATGGGCGGCCTCCGGGCGTTCTGGACGTCACACTAACGCTGAACCGGCCCGGCGGCCAAGACTCGCTGAGTCTCAGCGCCCGGCGAGGTCCAGGAGATACTGGCCATAGGCGGTCTTCGACAGGGCCTCGCCGGCCTGCCGGACCTGGTCGGCGTCGATGAAGCCGTTGAGGAAGGCGATCTCCTCGAGGCAGGCGATCTGCAGGCCCTGGCGCTTCTGGAGGGTCCTGACGAGCTCGCTGGCCTCCAGCAGGCTGTCGTGGGTGCCAGTGTCCAGCCAGGTGAAGCCGCGGTCCATCTTCTGCACGAAGAGGTCGCCCCGCTCCATGTAGAGGCGGTTCAGGTCGGTGATCTCCAGCTCGCCCCGGGCCGAGGGGCGGACCTGACGGGCCAGGTCGACCACGTCGCGGTCGTAGAAGTAGAGTCCGGTCACCGCCTGGCGGGAGCGCGGACGAGCGGGCTTTTCCTCCAGGCTCAGGGCCCGTCCGGTCCCGTCCAGCTCGACCACGCCGTAGGCTTCGGGCCGCTCGACCTCGTAGGCGAAGATGGTGGCGCCGTGGGGCCGGGCCGCAGCGGCGTCCAGAAGACCGGTCATGCCGGCGCCCAGGAAGATGTTGTCCCCCAGGATGAGGGCCGCCGGCTCGCCCGCCAGGAAATCCTCGCCGATCAGGAAGGCCTGGGCCAGACCGTCGGGGCTCGGCTGGACGGCATAGGCCATGCGCACGCCGAACTGGGAGCCGTCGCCGAACAGGCGCTGGTAGTTCCCCAGGTATTCCGGGGAGGAGATGATCAGTATGTCCTGGATCCGCGCCTGCATGAGGACGGACAGGGGGTAGTAGATCATCGGCTTGTCGTAGATCGGCAGGAGCTGCTTGTTCACCGCCAGGGTGGCCGGGTGCAGGCGCGTGCCGGCGCCGCCCGCCAGGATGATGCCCTTCATACCGCGTCCCCTTCCCCTTCGGCCGGCCTCAGGAGCCGGTCCATCACTTCGTCCGCTGTTTCCGTCCAGAGCCGAGGCGACCGTCCGAATGTGCGGGTAAAGGCCGTCGTGTCCAGTCGGGAGTTGGCCGGCCGCCGAACCGGCGTCGGCCAGTCCGCCGTGGCGATCGGGGTCAGGACCGGGGTCTTCAGGCCCGCCTCCGCCGCCCGTTCGAAGACCCGCTCGGCCAGCCCGAACCAGGTGGTCTCGCCCGCCCCGGCGAAGTGAAAGACGCCCGAAGGCGCCCCTGGCCCGGAAAGCCGGGTGCAGACGGTTCCCACGGCCGCAGCGATGTCGAGGGCGGAGGTCGGGCAGCCGTGCTGGTCGGAGACCACAGACAGCGCCTCGCGGGCCTGCCCCAGGCGCAGCATGGTGCGCACGAAGTTCGAGCCCCAGGGGCTGAACACCCAGGCGGTTCGCAGGATGACATGACGCGGGTTGAGGGCGGCGACGGCCATTTCGCCCGCCGCCTTTGAGGCGCCGTAGACGCTGGTCGGTCCGACCGGGTCATCCTCCCGGTAGGGCCGGTCAAGCCCGCCGTCGAAGACGTAGTCGGTGGAGATGTGGATAAGCGGAATTCCGGCCTCGCTGCTGGCCCGGGCGAGGGCGGCGGGACCCAGGGCGTTCGCCGCCCAGGCCTCAGAGGCCTGGGATTCGGCGGCGTCCACCGCGGTCCAGGCGCCGGCGTTGACAATGGCCGCCCACGGCCGCGCGCCCACCCATCGCCTCACGGAGGCGGGGTCGGCGAGGTCAAGCTCAGCCCGGGTCGGGGCGACCACCTCAAAGCCTTCGGGCGGGGCCTGGCGCAGGGCGCGGCCCACCTGGCCGGAGCCTCCGGTCAGGAGCAGGGCGGGAAGGCCGGAGCCGGTCATGACGCGCCGTCAGGCGGCCCGGCCCGGCGCAATGGCCAGGCCGGAAGCCCGATCAGTCTTCGGCGCCGGAGGGACCCGCACGGTCCGCCGCAGCCTGCGCGCGCTCGCCAGCGGTCATCTGGCGCTCGGCGATCCGGGCGGACTTTCCGCGGCGGTCGCGGAGGTAATAGAGCTTGGCCCGCCGCACGACGCCGCGGCGCTTGACCTCAATGCTCTCGATATTGGGCGAATGGATCGGGAAGATCCGCTCGACGCCCTCGCCGAACGAGATCTTGCGGACCGTGAAGCTCTCATTGATGCCGTGACCCTGGCGGGCGATGCAGACGCCCTCATAGGCCTGGACGCGTTCGCGCTCGCCTTCCTTGATGCGCACGTTCACGCGGAGGGTGTCGCCGGGGCGGAAGGCCGGGATGGCGCGGGTGGCGGCCAGACGGTCGGCCTCTTCCTTTTCCAGTTCCTGGATCAGGTTCATGGTTCAGTCCTTTCGTACCGGGCTTTACTCGCCCTTTGCCTGTTGATTGGCGAGCCAGGCGTCCCAAAGGTCCGGACGCCGTTCCCGCGTAGCGCGTTCCCGCTCGGACCGGCGCCAGTCCGCCACCTGTGCATGGTGGCCGCTGAGCAGGACCTGCGGAATTTCCAGGCCCTCGAACGTCCGCGGTCGCGTGTACTGCGGATGCTCCAGGAGCCCGTCCTCGAAACTCTCTTCACTGAGGCTCTCCGCCTGGCCGAGGACGCCGGGCACGAGCCTTACGCAGGCCTCGATGGTCACCAGGGCCGCCGCCTCGCCGCCGGCGAGGACCGCGTCTCCGACCGAGACCTCCTCGAACCCCCGGGCGTCGAGCACCCGCTGGTCCACCCCCTCGAACCGACCCGCCAGGACGATCAGTCCCGGCCCGCCGGCCCAGTCCTTGACGCGCGCCTGGGTCAGGGGCCGACCCCGGGCGCTCATGTAAAGAAACGGCCGTCCCCGCCGTTCGACGCTATCGAGCGCCGAGGCGATCACGTCCGCCCGCATCACCTGCCCCGGTCCGCCCCCAGCGGGGGTGTCGTCGAGGAAGCCGCGCTTATCCTTGGAAAACCCCCGGATGTCCAGCGTTTCGAGGGACCAGAGGCCGGCCTCCCGCCAGGCCGTCCCGATCAGGGAAACGCCCAGCGGCCCGGGGAAGGCCTCGGGGAACATGGTCAGGACGGTGACCTCGAAGGGGGCGGCGCGGGACATGCGGGGCTTGTGGACGAAGACCGGGGTTTTTTCGAGTCCCTGCGACGGGCCGGCTCGCCTTGCCCGACAGGCCCACTGGCTCTATGCCCTGCCCTTTCGCATCTGCAGCATAGATCCTGAAGCCATGTCCCAGCCTGAAAACCTCGTCGACACCCTGGCGCTTGAGCGCCTGGAGGTGAACCTGTTCCGCGGCGTCTCGCCGAACGAGGGTCCGGGACGCATCTTCGGCGGGCAGGTGATCGCCCAGTCCCTGCTGGCCGCCTATGGCACGGTCGAGGATCGGGTCTGCCACTCCCTGCACTGCTACTTCATCCGCCCGGGCGACCCGACCACGCCCATCATCTTCGAGGTGGACCGGTCCCGCGACGGGGGCAGCTTCACGACCCGGCGGGTCGTCGCCGTGCAGAACGGCAAGCAGATCTTCAACCTGGCCGCCTCCTTCCAGGCGCCGGAGGAGGGTTTCGAGCACCAGGCCGCCATGCCGTCCGTGGCGAGGCCCGACGACCTGCCCAGCGAGGCCGAGGCTCTGAAGGCGGCCCTGGAGAAGATGCCCGAGGAGGCGCGCAAGTGGGCGACCCGGCCCCGTCCGATCGAGATGCGGCCTGTGGACGGCTCCAGCCTGTTCGACCGGGACCGGCCCGAGGCCCGGGAGCCGAAGAGCGAGGTCTGGTTCCGGGCCCGGGCGCCGATTGGCGAGGATCCCGTCCTGCATCAGGTGATCCTGTCCTACGCCTCGGACATGAACCTGTTGTCCACCGCCATGCGGCCGCACCGGGTCCACTGGCAGACCCGCAACTTCCAGTCGGCCAGCCTCGACCACGCCATGTGGTTCCACAAGCCGGTGAACTTCAACGACTGGCACCTCTACGCCCAGGACAGCCCCAGCGCCGCCGGCGGCCGGGGCTTCATCCGGGGGTCGATCTACTCTGCGGACGGGGTGCTGGTGGCGAGCGTGGCCCAGGAAGGCCTCTTGCGGATGCGCAAGGACTGAGGCGGCCTACTCGGTCTCGGCCGGAGGGACGGCGAGGATCCTCCCCCCGGCGATGTCGACCTCGGGAACGGCCTCCCGGGTGAAGGGCAGCCAGAAGGACGGGGCGCCTTCGGGTTTGATCTCCAGGAGGTCGCCCGCGCCGAAGTCCTGCACCCCGCGCACCACGCCGAGGACCCACCCGTCCGGCGTCTCGACGCGCATCCCGACCAGGTCGGCGAGGTAGAACTCGTCCTCATCCTCGGCCGGCAGGGCGGAGCGGGGGACGTGGAGTTTCAGGCCCCTCAGGGCCTCGGCCTGTTCGCGCGTCTCGACCCCGGAGGCGCGGGCGACCAGGCCACCCTTGACCGGCCGGGCCCCGGACAGGGCCGGGGCCGGCGCGCCATCGGCCCGGCGCAGGTCGCGATAGCCCGCAAGAGCCATGGGATCGGACGTGAAGCTGGTCACGCGCACCTCGCCGCGGACGCCGAAGGCGCCGGCGATGCGTCCCACCAGGATGAGCCGGTCCGACATGGCGTTGCCCAGGGAGGCGAAGGCCCGGCGCGGAGCGCCGGGCCCGGGGATCAGCCTTCCTTGGCGGCCTCTTCGGCGGGGGCCTCGGCGGCCGGCGCCTCTTCAGCGGGAGCTTCGGCAGCCGGAGCCTCGTCAGCCGGAGCCTCAGCCGCCGGGGCTTCAGGCTCGGGCGCCGGCGGCGGCGCAGCGGCGGCGGCTTCGGCGGCGGCGGCGAGGTCAGCGGCCTTCTGGGCCTTCTCCCCGGCGCGCTCCTTGGCCTTGCGGCCCGGCTCGCCCTTCTGGGGGTTGGAGCCGGCCTTCCAGGCGACGAGACCTTCGGCGGCCAGGAAGCGGGCGACGCGGTCCGAAGGCTGGGCGCCCTTGGTCAGCCAATCCCGGATCCGCTCGACCTTCAGGGTCACGCGGGTCGGGTCGTCCTTCTTCAGGAGGGGGTTGTAGGCGCCCACCTTCTCGATGAAGCGGCCGTCGCGGGGCGAGTGGCTGTCGGCGACGACGATGGAATAATAGGGGCGCTTCTTGGCGCCGCCGCGGGCGAGACGAATCCTGAGCATGGGGGGTCCTTGTCTTTCTAGGATTTCTTGAAGGGATTGAAGCCCGGCGGCAGGCCGCCGCCGAGGCCAGGAAGTTTCATGCCGCCCGGAAGGCTCCCGGGGAGACCGCCGCCGGGCAGCTTGTCCGCCAGCTTGGCCAGCTCATCGAGCTGGGCGGCGTCAGCAGTGGGAACCTTGCCGCCGCCGAGGGCCTTCAGGCGGTCCAGTCCGCCAGCGCCGCCGCCCAGCATGCCGGCCATCCGGGCGAAGCCCTTGCCGCCGTCGCGGCTCATCATCTTGAAGGCGTCGGCCATCTGCCGGTGCTGCTTGAGCAGGCGGTTCACCTCGGACACCTCCACCCCGGCGCCGGCGGCGATGCGCCGCTTGCGCGAGGCCTGGAGGATGTCGGGCTTGCGCCGCTCGGCCTTGGTCATGGACGAGATGATCGCCGACTGCCGGTCCAGGGCCTTGTCCGAGATGTTGGCCTCGGCGATCTGCTTCTTGACCTTCTGGACCCCGGGCAAGAGGCCCATCAGGCCTTCCATGCCGCCCATGCGCTTCATCTGGGCCAGCTGGTCCGCCATCATGTCGAGGTCGAACTGGCCCTTGGCGAGACGCCGGGCCATGGCCTCGGCCTTGGCCGTATCGAGGTCCTGGGCGGCCTTCTCCACCAGGGCGACGATGTCCCCCTGGCCCAGGATGCGGCCGGCCACCCGGGCCGCGTCGAAGACGTCGAGGCCATCGATCTTCTCGGAAACGCCCAGGAACTTGATGGGCAGGCCGGTGACCGCCCGCATGGACAGGGCCGCCCCGCCCCGCCCGTCGCCGTCCGCCCGGGTCAGGACCAGGCCGGTCAGGGGCAGGCGCTCGTGGAAGGCCCGGGCGGTGCGCACGGCGTCCTGGCCGGTGAGGCTGTCGGCCACCAGCAGGGTCTCGTGCGGCTGGCCAATGGCGGCGATCTCGGCCGCCTCGGCCATCATGGCCTCGTCGAGGGTGGTGCGGCCGGCGGTGTCCAGGATGACCACGTCGAAGCCCTGCAGACGGGCTGACGAGAGGGCCCGGCGGGCGATGTCCGGCGCGGACTGTCCGGCGACGATGGGCAGGCTGTCGACGCCGGCCTGGACCGCCAGGGTCGCCAGCTGCTCCATGGCGGCCGGGCGGCGGGTGTCGAGGGAGGCCAGGAGGACCTTCTTGCGCTCACGGGACAGGCGAAGCGCCAGCTTGGCGGCGGTGGTCGTCTTGCCCGAGCCCTGCAGGCCGGCCATCAGGATGACCGTCGGCGGGTTGAGGCTGAGGTTCAGGCCCTCGGCGCCCTCGCCGCCCAGCATCTCCACCAGGCCGTCATAGGTGATCTTGACCACCTGGTCGGCGGGCCGGACCGAGCGGATGACCGCCTCGCCCATGGCCTGTTCCCGCGCCCTGGCGATGAAGTCGCGGACCACAGGCAGGGCGACATCGGCGTCGAGGAGGGCGGTGCGGACCTCCTTCAGCGCCTCGTCGATGTCCTTCTCGGACAGGACGCCGCGACCGGAGAGCCGGTCGAAGACGGAAGAGAGGCGGTCTGTCAGGGCGTCGAACATGTCGATCTCCGCAAGAGCGCTCCAGGGGTCAAAACGGCCCGGCCCAAACGCGATTGACCCCCGTGGACGATCACGTCGACGGGGGGCCTCTCCGCCCTCGTCCCGCCCGAGGGCGGGGGTCGTGGCGGTGGAGGGCGCAATCGCACTGCGCCGGAGGAGGCGGCGAAATGCGCCCCGGAGCCCGGAAAGTCAAGCTTTTCGGGGCCTGGGGCGCACGCCGCGTCAGGTGGTGGGGAAGCCCTTGTCACGCAGATAGGCCTTCACGTCCGGGTCCCGGCCGCGGAAGTTGCGGTACTGCTGGGCCGGATCGAGGGTGTTGCCGACGCTCAGGACACTGTCCTGCAGACGCCGGGCCACCGCCTTGTCATAGGGCCCGCCCGCCTCGGTGAAGGCCCCGAAGGCGTCCATGGCGATGACCTCGCTCCACTGATAGCTGTAATAGCCCGCCGAGTAGCCGTCGCCTGCGAAGACGTGCTGGAACTGGGGCGTCCTGTGCCGCATCGGCAGTTCCCGGGGCATGCCCAGCTTCGCCAGCTCGTCCTTCTCGAAGGCGCGCGGGTCGATATCGGCGTCCCCGGCCAGGTGCAGCTTCATGTCGATCAGGGCCGAGGACAGATACTCGGTGACGTCGAAACCCTGCCGGAAGGTCGAGGCCTTCTCGATCCGCGCCGCCAGCTCCGCCGGCAGGGGTTTTCCGGTCCTGTGATGCAGGGCGAAGCGATTCAGCACCTCCGGCGTCGGGAGCCAGCGCTCGATCACCTGCGAGGGGAATTCCACATAGTCGCGCGGCACGCTCGTTCCCGAAAGGGAAGGATAGGTCACCGCCGAGCAGAGGCCGTGCAGGGCGTGGCCGAACTCGTGGAACAGGGTCTCGGCGTCATCCCAGGAGATCAGGACGGGCTCGCCCGGGGCGCCCTTCACGAAGTTGGAGTTGTTCGAGACAATGGTGGTGACCTTGCCGCCGAAGGTCCGCTGGTCCCGGTAGGCGTTCATCCAGGCGCCGGAGCGCTTGCCCGGCCGGGCGTAGGGATCGAAGTACCAGAGGCCCACATGCTGGCCTTCGCGGCCCTTGACCTCCCAGATGCGGATGTCCGGATGGGCCACGGGCAGGCCCTTCACCTCCTCGAAGGCGAAGCCGAAGAGCTGGCCGGCGACCCAGAACATGCCTTCGCGCAGGTTGTCGAGCTGGAGGTAGCCCTTCACCTCGTTCATATCGAGGTCGTACTTCGCCGCCCGCACCTTCTCGGCATAGTAGCGGTAGTCCCAGGGCTCGATCTTCACGCCCAGCTTCTCGGCGTCGGCGAGGGCCTGCATCTCGGCCACTTCCTCGCGGACGCGGGCCGTGGCGGCCGGCCAGACCCGCATCATCAGCTCCATGGCCTTGTCCGGCGTCCCGGCCATGGTGTCGGCGAGGCGCCAGTGGGCGTGGGTCTGATATCCCAGCAGCCTGGCCCGTTCGACCCTCAGCTTGAGAATCCGCCGGATCAGCTCGTTGTTGTCCCGGGCGTCGCCGTTATCGCCCCGGCTATAGAAGGTGCGCCAGACCTTCTCGCGCAGGTCGCGCCGCGCCGAATAGGTGAGGAAGGGGTCCATGGACGAGCGGGTGTTGAGGATCGCCCACTCGCCCTTGCGGCCCCGGGCCTCCGCGGCGCCGGCGGCGGCGGCCCGGATGTCGTCGGGCAGGCCGGTCAGCTCGGCCTCGGTCTTCAGGTAGAGGACATAATCGGTCTCATCGGCCAGCAGGTTCTGGCTGAACCGGGTGAAGAGTCCGGCCAGCTCCTGGTTGATCGCCGCCACCCGCGCCTTCTGCGGACCGGTCAGCCGGGCTCCGGCGCGGACGAAGCGGGTGTGGTGGAGCCAGGTCAGCCGGCTCTGCTCCGGGGTCAGGCCGGACGCTGCGCCGTCGGCGTAGACCGCGTCGATGCGCCGGAAAAGGGCGGCGTTCTGGAGGATGGCGTCCTGGTGGGCGGCCAGCAGGGGTTCCATGGCCTCCTCGACCTTCTGGACCTCAGGCGAGGCCAGGGTGCTGGTCCAGATGAAGTAGTAGGTCAGGACCCTGGACGTCATTTTTCCTGTCTGCTCCAACGCCTCGATGGTGTTGGCGAAGGTCGGCGGGGCCTTGTTCCCGGCGATGGCGTCGATCTCGGCGCGTTCTGCGGCCAGGGCCTGGTCGATGGCCCCCCGGAAATCCTCGACCCGCACCTTGTCGAAGGCCGGGACCCCGCCGAAGGGGCCGGTCCAGGGCTGGGTCAGGGCGTTGGCCGGGGCGGCCGCGAGGGCGGACAGGGGCAGGGCCTGGGCGGCGGCGAGGGCGCTGGAGGCGGCGAGGAAGGTGCGACGCTTCATAGGGGGCTCCGTCTGGCGAGGCGTTTGGACTGAGATAGGCCTGTCCGGTCGCGGCGTCACCTGACAGGTCCGTCATGTGGCGAGGGGCTCTGGCGCGCCGCCGCCGGGCGGGCTAGTCGGAGGCATGGTGATCGGCGTCTTTGATTCCGGGATCGGCGGCCTCAGCGTGCACCGCAAGCTGGTGGAGCGCTTCCCGCGCGCCGACTTCGTCTACCTGGCCGACCAGGCCAACACCCCCTATGGCGGGCGTTCCGGCGAAGAAATCGTCGCCCTGACCCGGGCGGGCTGCGAGCGCCTGTTCGCCGAGGGCTGCGACCTGGTGGTCCTGGCCTGCAACACCGCCTCGGCCATCGCCCTGCGCCGGCTTCAGCAGACCTGGCTGCCTGGTGTGCGCGCCGCCCGGGGGCGGCCGACCAATGTGCTAGGCATCATCGTGCCCACCATCGAGGCGGCCACCGGCCTGCCCTGGGAGCATGAGGCCGAACGCCGGGGCGACAAGGTCGAGAAGCTGGATGTCCTGGCGGTCTTTGCGACCCCCGCCACGGCCGCCTCCCGCGTGTACGAGATCGAGATCGACAAGCGCCGGCAGGATGTGGCGGTCTTTGTCGAGCCCTGCCCCGAACTGGCCGGCCAGATCGAGGCCGGGGCCCCCCGGCCGGTCCTGGAGGCGAGCGTGGCGGCCCATGTCGAGGCCGTGACCCGGCGGATCGGGCGGGCGCCGGACCGGGCCATCCTGGGTTGCACCCACTACGAGATCATCTCGGATGTCTTCCGGGCCGCCCTGAAGCCCGGCACGCCCCTGGTGCATCAGCCCGAGGCCACCGCCGAGGCCCTCGCCGCCTACCTGGAGCGGCGTCCTGAATACGCCCCCGGAGACTCGGGGCGACGGGTCTTCCTGACCACCGGCGCCCCGGGGCTCCAGCACGACCTGGCGGAGGCCTTCTGGCGTGCGCCCCTGCGGTTCGATCCGGCCTGATTCCGCGCAATTGGCGCTACCCTTAGGCCGGACGGCGCGGCAAGATGGCGGCCATGAAGCTGCTCCTGTCCCCCGCCTCGCCCTACGCCCGCAAGGTCTGGCTGGCCGCCGCCGAACTCGGCCTGGCCGACAGGATCGAGACGCTGAACGCCTCGGCCTCGCCGGTGGCTGAGAACCCTGAGCTCTCGGCCCTGAATCCCCTGGGCAAGATCCCGGTCCTGGTGACCGACGACGGCCAGTCCCTCTACGACAGCCGGGTGATCGCCGACTATCTCGACAGCCTGAGCCCGCGGCGGCTCTGCCCGGCCGACGGTCCGGCGCGCTGGGCGGTCCAGACCCTCCACGCCGCCGCCGACGGCCTCTTGGACGCCGCCCTTCTGGCCCGATACGAGGAGGTCCTCCGTCCCGAACCCCTCCGCTGGGCCGACTGGCGCCGGGGGCAGGGCGACAAGATCCGCCGGGTCCTCGATCTCTTGGAAGGCGCAGACCTGAAGGCCGGGGACGACGCCCGGATCTGCGACATCGCGGCGGCCTGCGCCCTGGGTTACCTGGACTTCCGCTTCGCCGCCGAGCCCTGGCGCGACGGCCGGCCGCGGCTGGCCGCCTTCTTCGAGGCCTTCACCCGTCGCCCGTCCTGGGCCCAGAGCGACCCGGCGCGCGCCGCGTGAGCGATCCGGCCTTTCCCTCCAACGGGCGAGAGACCTTCGCCGCCCGCTTTCTCAGCGCCGAGGGCCGGCTGGGGCGGCGGGGCTTCCTGGTCTCGGCCCTCGTCCTGCTGGCCGTCGCGGTGGTCTATGACGCGGTCTCCGCCGGACCCCTCCAGTGGATCACCGGCTGGCTGGTCTGGCCCTTGCTGGTCTGGGTCGGCGCCTGCCTTCTGGCCCGCCGGCTGCACGACCGGGGCCGTAACGGCTGGATCGCCGCGGTCATCCTGGCGGCGATCGTGGCGGTCTGGCCGCAGCCCTCGGGGTTCCTGGACTTCCCCTTCGTGGTCGTCCTGATCTGGGCGGCGGTCGAGCTCGGCGTACTGACCGGCGAGCCGGGGGTGAACCGCTACGGTCCGCCGACGGGCGGCGGCTGAGCGGGGGTCACCGCCCCGAACACCTCCCCGAAGGCCTGGCGAAGCGCCTCGTCCGCATCGTCCATCGTGCAGGTCAGGCCGAGGTCCGCAAGGCTGGTCACCCCGTGCTCGGTCTGGCCGCAGGGCACGATTCCCGAGAAGTGCGACAGGTCGGGCTCCACGTTCAGGGAGATCCCGTGGAAGGAGACCCAGCGGCGCACCTTGACCCCGATGGCGGCGATCTTGTCCTCGCGGAGCGGGGCGCCGGGGCTGCGCCGCTCGACCCAGACCCCGACCCGGCCTTCCCGGACAGCGCCGTCGACAGCCAGCCGGGAGAGGGCGCCGATGATCCAGGCCTCCAGGGCCGCGACAAAGGCGCGGATGTCCTGCCGCCGGGCCGAGAGGTCCAGCATGACATAGGCCACCCTCTGGCCGGGCCCGTGGTAGGTGAACTGCCCGCCGCGGCCGGTGCGGAAGACCGGGAACCGGCCCGGGTCCAGAAGGTCGGCGTCCCGCGCCGAGACGCCGGCCGTGTAGAGCGGCGGATGCTCCAGGAGCCAGACCAGCTCGCCAGCCTCGCCCCGGGCGATGGCCCCGGCCCGGGCCTCCATGGCCGCCACCGCCTCGGCGTAGCCGACGCGGCCCGTCGATACGGCCCAGCCGCAGGCTGCGCCATCCGCGCGTCCGAAGATCGGCGCCAAGCCGGCAGGATTTAACGTCCGGTCAATCATGTTGGCGCCAGTCTGGGTGCGGATGAGTCGCCGCGCAACTGCGCCCGGCGCCCATTGCGTCTGAAGCGTCTGTACGAGGGGTCCCGCCTTGGGCCAGATCAACGCCGTCAATGTCGACATCGCCGTGGTCCTGGGCCGGTCCAACCTGCCCATGGCCCAACTGCTCCGCATGGGCCGCGGCGCGGTGATTCCCCTGGACGCCGGGGTCAATGACGAGGTGTGGATTTTGGCCAACAACCACCCGGTCGCCCGGGGGGAAATCCAGATCAACGACGACCGGATCGCCATCACCGTCACCCGGGCGGCGGACGTCTATGACTTCATGGCTGGCGGCAATTCCTGATCGGGCGGCTTCACAAAGCCCTCCGGCTTTGATACGGCCCCCGCTCACCACGAGCGGTCGTGGCGGAATTGGTAGACGCGCAGCGTTGAGGTCGCTGTGGGGCAACCCGTGGAAGTTCGAGTCTTCTCGACCGCACCAGTGAGCCAGAGAGTCCGGAAACAGGGTCAGATTCGTTACGCATAGAGCCAGGAGGGCAGGTCCGCATGAGCCGCGACACTGGACATCCCCTGCGTGACGAGCCTGCCCTGGTCGAGGTCGCAGAGGACCTCGAGGACCTCGCCCTTGGCGACGACTACGCCCTAAATCCGGACTTCGTCGCCCTTGTGGTGGACGCCGCCGACCGCGGCGACGCCGAGCGCCTGCGCGAGCTGCTGGCCGCCCTGCATCCCGCCGACGTCGCTGACCTGATGGGCTTCCTCTCGGCCGCCGACCGGGAGGAGGTGATGGCCCACCTCGACCCCGAGGCCCTGGCCGAGATCCTGTCCGAGATCGAGCCGGAGATCCGCGAGGACCTGCTCGAGCGCATGTCCTCGGCCACCCTGGTCCGGGCCCTCGGCGAGCTGGACTCCGACGACGCCGTGGATCTGGTCGAGGACCTGGAGGACGACAAGCGGGCCCAGGTCCTGGCCGCCCTTCCGGACGTCGACCGCGCCGCCATCGAGACCTCCCTGGCCTACGAGGAAGACTCCGCGGGCCGCCTGATGCAGCGCGAGGTGGCCTCAGCGCCCCAGTTCTGGACCGTCGGCCAGGCCCTCGATCACTTCCTGAAGTCCGGCGATGAGATGCCGGAGCTGTTCTTCGATGTCTACGTGGTCGACCCTTCCCACCGGCCCCTCGGCGGGGTTCCTGTCAGCCGCCTGCTGCGGCATGACCGCGAAACGCCCCTGGCCCGGATCATGGAGCCCCTCACCGAGATTCCCGTGGGCATGGACCAGGAAGAGGCGGCCTACATCTTCGACAAGTACCACCTGATCTCCGCCCCCGTGGTCGAGCCGGGCGGCCGGCTGGTAGGCCAGCTGACGGTCGACGACATTGTCGGCGTCATCCGCGAGGAGGGGGAGGAAGACATCCTGGCCCTTGCCGGCGTGTCCGATGTCGGGCGCGACGCCAGCCTGGCGGGCGCTGTCCGCTCGCGCCTGCCCTGGCTGGTCCTCAACCTGGGCACGGCGGCCCTGGCCTCCAGCGTGATCGGCGCCTTCCAGGGGGCCATCGCCCAGGTCATCACCCTGGCCCTCCTCATGCCCATCGTCTCGTCCCTGGGCGGCAACGCGGGCACCCAGACCCTGGCGGTGGCGGTGCGGGCCCTGTCCAGCCGGGAGCTGAACGCCGCCAACTCCGCGCGGATCATTGGCCGCGAGGTCTTTGCGGGGCTCCTGAACGGGACCGTCATCGCCCTGCTGATGGCCGTCGCCGTCCTTGTTCTCTTCCAGGACCCCCGGCTGGCCCTGACCGTCGCGCTGGCCATCGTCGCCAACTTCTTCGTCGCCGCCCTGGCCGGCATCCTCGCGCCGATCATCCTGGACCGGCTGGGCCGCGATCCGGCGGTCTCCTCCTCGGTGCTGGTGACCTTCGCCACGGACTTCATGGGCTTCCTCGCCCTCCTGGGGATCGCCAGCCTGATCCTGCTGTAAGGTCCGACCGCCTCGCCCCTCCGGCGGGCGCATGGTATGTCCGGCGGCCATGAGCCAGCTGAACTTCGACTTCGCCCTGGGCGAGACCGCCGACGCCCTGAGGGCCTCCGTCGCCCGCTTCGCCGCCGAGCGCATCGCCCCCCGGGCCGCCGACATCGACCGGGACAACGCCTTCCCCCGCGACCTCTGGCCGCAGATGGGCGCCCTGGGGCTGCTGGGGATCACCGTGGAGGCGGAGGATGGCGGCGCTGGCCTCGGCTATCTTGAGCACGTCGTGGCCATGGAGGAGATCTCCCGGGCCTCGGCCTCGGTGGGCCTGTCCTACGGCGCCCACTCAAACCTCTGCGTGAACCAGATCCGCCGGTGGGGAAGCCCGGCCCAGAAGGCGCGCCATCTGCCCCGGCTGATCTCGGGCGAGCACGTGGGCGCCCTGGCCATGAGCGAGGCCGGTTCCGGCTCCGACGTGGTCTCCATGCGGCTTCGGGCCGAGAAGCGCGGTGACCGCTACGTCCTGAACGGGACCAAGTTCTGGATCACCAACGGCCCCCACGCCGATGTCCTGGTGGTCTATGCCCGCACCGAGCCGGACGCCGGGCCCCGGGGCATCACCGCCTTCCTGGTGGAGCGCGGCATGGCCGGCTTCTCCACCAGCCCCAAGCTCGACAAGATGGGGATGCGCGGCTCGGACACCGCCGAGCTGGTCTTCCAGGACTGCGAGGTCCCGGAGGAAGGCGTCATGGGGCCGGAGAACGGCGGCGTTGGCGTCCTGATGAGCGGCCTCGATTATGAGCGCGCCGTCCTGGCGGCCGGGCCCCTGGGCATCATGCAGGCCTGCCTCGATCTGGTGCTGCCCTACGTCCGCGAACGGCGGCAGTTCGGACAGCCCATCGGCGCCTTCCAGCTCATGCAGGCCAAGGTGGCGGACATGTATGTCGCCCTGAACTCGGCCCGGGCCTATGTCTACGCCGTGGCGCGGGCCTGTGATGCGGGCCTCGCCACCCGGCACGACGCCGCCGGCGCCATCCTGCTGGCCTCGGAGAACGCCGTGAAGGTCGCGCTGGAGGCCATCCAGGCCCTGGGCGGCGCCGGCTATACCCGCGACTTCCCCGCCGAGCGCCTGCTGCGCGACGCTAAGCTCTATGACATCGGCGCCGGCACCAACGAGATCCGCCGCTACCTGATCGGCCGCGAGCTGATCGGCGCCTGAGGGCGCGCCCGGCTAAGGCGCGACGATGGACAGGGTCATGCCGTCCCAACCCTTCTCGCCCACCGTCTGCAGGGCGGTGGAGAAGAGGCGCGGCTCTCGCCCGAGGCGCTCGGTGAAGGTCCGGACTCCGCGGACCCGATCGTCGCTGGAACCGGCGTCCAGAACCGCCCCGCCGCGAACCACATTGTCTCCGATGATGAGGCCTCCGGGCCGGGTCAGCCTCAGCGCCCAGTCCAGATAGGCCGGATTGTTCGGCTTGTCGGCGTCGATGAACACCAGGTCGAAGGCGGGGCTGTCCTCCTTGGCCAGTCGGGCCAGGGTGTCGAGCGCCGGCCCCACATGGATTTCCACCCGGTCTCCCAGCCCGGCCCGTTCCAGATTCCGCCGCGCCAGAGCGGCGTAGTCCGGCGACGCCTCCAGGGAAACCACCCGGCCGTCGGGCGGCAGGGCCTCGGCCATCCAGCTCGCCGAGACGCCGCCCAGGGTTCCGATCTCCAGTATGCGGCGGGCGCCGATGGCCTTGACCAGGAGGGAGAGGAACCGGCCCTGCAGCGGCGACACATCGTGAGGCGGGAGGCCTGCCGCCGCATTCGCCCTTCGGATCCCGGCCCGGAGGGGATCTGCGCCCATCAGCGCCTCAGCGAAGTAGGCGTCCACCGCCACCCAGTCCTGAGCGTTATCCGACATTCCGGTTCTCCGAAGTCCTCCAGGGCCGCCATCGATTCCGGGCCCTGGAACGAAACGGGCGGCCCGGTTTCCCGAGCCGCCCTGCACCGATCGTGGAAGTCACAGCTTCGCACAAAGGCTTTGGGAGATTGCTACCGCGCAAGCGCGGAGGTCATCAATCCAGCAGCGACTTCCGAGTGATAACGGTGAGACACTGGATCACCTCCTTTCGATGGGTTGGACACGAAAGGCAGCGTGCGCCTGTTTCGGCCGGCCTTGCAAGACGCCTGATGCAGGTTCAGGCCGGGCGGTGCGGTCGACGCCTCAGGTCTTCCAGCGGGCCCTCGATCCGGTCCAGGGCGGCGACAGCGGCGGCGTGGCCGGCGGCCACGGCGGGTTCGTAGGCGCTCCAGTCGCGGATCTCCACCCCGGTCAGTTCGGGCAGGATCAGGACGTCGGCCCCCTCCCGCGCGGCGGCTATGTCCCGGCCGGAAGAGACCGTGGCGGCGCGGATCAGCAGGGAGACGATGGGCGGGCCCTTGCGCCACTGGCCCGACAGGACCCAGCGCAGCAGGGACCGGGGCCGGACGATATCGGCGGCGGTGATGGACAGGCCCCGGCTGACATCGACCCCGATGATGGGACCGGAGAGGCCGCCGCGCATGACGTCCACGGGCAGGTTTTTGAGCACCGCGCCGTCCACCAGGACGTTCTGGCCCTGGAGGGCGGGCGGCAGGAGGCCGGGGAGGGAGATGGAGGCGCGCAGGGCGGCGCGGACGCTTCCCCGGCGATGCACCTGATGGACGCCCGTGGTGAGGTTGGAGGAGACGCAGAAGCAGGGGCGCCAGAGGTCGGCGAACTGGACGTCGCCGAAATGCTCCTCCAGCCGCCGGGCGACCTTTTCGCCCCGGGTCATGGCCAGCATGGGAAAGGCGATGTCGTCGAGGGGGCTGGAGGCGACGAAGGCCCGACGGATGCGCTGGTCCAGCTCGTCCAGGTCCCAGCCGAGGGCCAGTCCCGCGGCGATCACCGCCCCCATGGAGGCGCCGCCCACATGGTCGATGGGCACGCCGCGCTGGGACAGGGCGCGGATGACGCCGATGTGGGCGTAGGCCCGGGCGCCGCCGCCGGAGAGGACCAGGCCCACCGCCCGCCCCGTCAGGCGGCGGATCAGGCGCGCCAGGTCCCCGGGATCGCCCTGCCGCAGGTGGGTCAGGCCCACCGCCCCCGTCGCGGTCATCCAGGCCTCGCCGCCGCGCGGGCGGCGGATGCCCGCCGGCTGGATCAGGATCAGGTCGGCGCCCACGCCCAGGGCGGCCGGGGTGTGGGCCGCTGCGCCGGGCGGCGGCGGATAGTCGCCCCGGCCCACCCGGAAAAGCCGGTCCACCTGGCGGGCGATCTTGGCGGCCCAGGCGGCCTCGCCATGGCCGGCGACGTAAAGGGCGTAGTCGACGGAGTGCTCGAGGTTGGAGAACCAGGAGGTCTCCGCCTCCTGCGCTTCCGAGCCCGCGACCGCGACCGTAAAGCCGGCGGCCCGGATCCCCTCCGCCAGGGACTCCACCAGGGCCCGGACATCCTCGACGGGCCCCTGGGCGACGAAGCCGAAGACCGTGGGCTCGACCAGGGCGGCCGTGCGGCCGGCGTCCCGGGCGCGGCCCACCATCAGCCGGGCCAGGTCGGTCATGATGTCCGGGTCGGTCTCACAGGCGGCGAAGAAGGCCTCGCGGTCCAGCGACAGGACCTCGGAGTCCCGCAGGGCGGTCAGGCGGCCGGAATGAACCGCGCCGGTGATCACGCTCATCTCTCCCGCCGGTTCGCCGGGGCGGACAACGCCGAGGAAGCGGGGCTCGTCGCCGCCTTCGACCCGGAAGGCGCCCAGCCGCCCGGCCCGGAGCAGGTGCAGCTCGGCCGCCGGCTCGCCCGGGCGGAACAGGTCCAGGCCCCCGGGCAGGCACCACCACCGCGCCGACCCGGACTGACGGGCGGTCTCGAAGAGCCGGGCGAGGGCGGTCTCGGTCGGGGTCTGCACGGCGCCATGATACCCCCGGTTCGGCGACAAGGGGAAATCCCGTCCATGGACTGGGGTCTGCACGGACTAGCCGCCGGCCCGCCCCGCGGCTATGCCTTGTTCATGCCCGTCCTGAAGTCCGCCCTCGACCCGGCCTCGGCGGCCTTCCGCGCCAATGCGGAGGTCAACCGCGCCCTCGCCGCAGAACTGGCCGGACGCACGGCTCAGGCCGCCCTCGGCGGGCCCGAGGACAGCCGTCGCCGGCACGAGGCCCGTGGCAAACTCCTGCCCCGCGACCGGGTGGAGGGCCTGCTGGACCCAGGAGCCCCCTTCCTCGAGATCGGCGCCCTGGCCGCCTTTGGTCTCTACGATGATGAGGCGCCCGCCGCCGGCCTGATCGCCGGGATCGGCCGGGTCAGCGGCCGGGAGGTCATGATCCTGGCCAACGACGCCACGGTGAAGGGCGGCGCCTACTTCCCCCTCACCGTGAAGAAGCACCTGCGGGCCCAGGAGATCGCCGAGCAGAACGCCCTGCCCTGCGTCTACCTGGTGGACTCCGGCGGGGCCAACCTGCCGCACCAGGCCGAGGTCTTCCCCGACCGCGACCATTTCGGCCGCATCTTCTTCAACCAGGCCCGGATGAGCGCCCGGGGGATCCCCCAGATCGCCTGCGTGATGGGTTCGTGCACGGCGGGCGGGGCCTACGTCCCGGCCATGTCCGACGAGACGGTGATCGTGCGCGGGACCGGACCGGAGAGCCAGGGCACCATCTTCCTGGGCGGGCCGCCCCTGGTGAAGGCCGCCACGGGGGAGGTCATCTCGGCCACCGACCTGGGCGGCGCCGACGTTCACGGACGCCGGTCCGGCGTGGTGGACCACGTAGCTGAGGACGATCTCCACGCCCTGGCCATCGTCCGGCGGATCGTCGCCGGCCTCAACACCCGGAAACCCGAAGGGCCTGTCCTGGCCGAACCCCGGTCGCCCCTGTTCGATCCCTCTGAGCTCTACGGGGTCATCCCGCAGGACGTCCGCGCGCCCTACGACGTGCGCGAAGTCATCGCCCGGATCGTCGACGGCTCGGCCTTCGACGAGTTCAAGGCCCTCTACGGCCAGACCCTGGTCTGCGGCTTCGCCCGGATCTGGGGCTATCCGGTGGCCATATTGGCCAATAACGGCATCCTGTTCTCGGAAAGCGCGCTGAAGGGCGCCCACTTCATCGAGCTGGCCTGCCAGAGGGGCATCCCCCTCCTCTTCCTGCAGAACATTTCGGGCTTCATGGTCGGCGGCCGGTACGAGGCCGGGGGCATCGCCCGGGACGGCGCCAAGCTGGTCACCGCCGTGGCCTGCGCCGAGGTTCCCAAGCTGACCGTGCTGATCGGCGGCTCCTTCGGGGCCGGCAACTACGGCATGTGCGGCCGCGCCTATTCGCCCCGCTTCCTCTGGAGCTGGCCCAACGCCCGCATCTCGGTGATGGGCGGCGAGCAGGCCGCCAGCGTCCTGGCGACGATCCGACGCGACGGGATCGAGGCCCGGGGCGGCCAGTGGCCCGCCGAGGAGGAAGAGGCCTTCAAGGCGCCGGTGCGCGAGCGCTACGAGGCCGAGGGCGACCCCTATTTCGCCACCGCCCGGCTCTGGGACGACGGGATCATCGACCCCGCCCAGACCCGCGACGTCCTGGGCCTGTCCCTGTCCGCGGCCCTGAACGCCCCGGTCGCGCCGACGCGCTTCGGCGTCTTCCGAATGTGACCGATCCCCGAAACCGGAGCCCCTCCATGTCCAACCCCATCGCCGATCCCCTGGTCGAAGGCCTCGACAGCGACGCCACCTCCGACCTCGTGCGACTGGACACCACTCAGGAGGGGGTGGCCGTGGTCACCCTGAACAGGCCGGACGCCCGCAACAGCTTCAACGCCGAGCTGATCGGCGCCCTGCATGAGACCTTCGAGACCCTGCAGGCAGCCGAGGGCGTGCGGGTGGTCTTCCTGCGCGGCGCGGGCAAGGTCTTCTCGGCTGGGGCGGACCTGAACTGGATGCGCGACGCCGCGCACTGGACCGAGGCCGAGAACCGCGACGACGCCATGGGCCTGGCGCGGATGCTCAAGTCGCTCTGGGACCTTCCCTCCCTGACCGTGGCCCTGGTCCAGGGCGGCGCCTGGGGCGGGGGCTGCGGCCTGGCCGCCGCCTGCGACATCGCCGTGGCGGAGCGGGGGGCGAAGTTCGGCTTCTCGGAGGCCCGGCTGGGCCTGATCGCCGCCACCATCAGCCCCTACATCGTCGCCGCCATCGGCCCGCGCGCCGCCCGGGGCCTGTTTGCCTCGGCCCGCATCTTCGACGCCGACGAGGCCCTGCGCCTGGGCCTGGTGAGCGAGCTGGTGGAGGACGCCGCCGCCCTGGCGACCGCCGCCGACCGCATCGCCGGCGAGGCGATGGCCTGCGCCCCGGGCGCCATCGCCGCCTCCAAGGCCCTGGTCGACGCCGTCGCCTGGCGGGAGATCGACCACGCCCTCATGGAGGACACGGCGCGCCGCATCGCCCAGGCCCGGGTCAGCGACGAGGGCCGCGAGGGCGTGGCGGCCTTCCTGGCCCGCAAGACGCCTTCCTGGGCCGGTCAGGGCTGACCCGGCCCGTGTTTCGTTCCGTCCTTGTCGCCAACCGGGGCGAGATCGCCCGCCGGATCTTCCGCACCGCGCGCCGGCTGGGGATTGAGACCGTGGCCGTCTGCTCGGACGCCGACCTGGACGCCGCCCATGTGCGCGAGGCCGACCGGGCGGTGCGCATCGGTCCGGCGCCGGCGGCGGAGAGCTATCTGTCGATTCCCGACCTGGTCGCCGCAGCCCTGGAGAGCGGCGCGGAGGCGGTGCACCCTGGCTATGGTTTCCTGTCCGAGAGCGCGGCCTTCGCCGAGGCGGTGCAGGCCGCGGGCCTGATCTGGGTCGGGCCCTCGCCCGAAGCCATCCGCGCCATGGGCCTCAAGGATTCCGCCCGCGAGCGGATGATCGCGGCCGGCGTTCCGGTGACGCCCGGCTGGCAGGGAGATGACGGCTCGGAGGCGACCCTGCTGGCGGCCGCCCGCGACCTGGGCTGGCCGGTCCTGATCAAGGCGGCGGCCGGGGGCGGGGGACGCGGCATCCGGCGGGTGGACGCCGCCGCCGACTTCTCCGCCGCCCTGGCGGCCTGCCGGCGCGAGGCCCTGGCCGCCTTCGGGGACGACCGGGTCCTCCTGGAACGGTGCATCGAGGCGCCCCGGCATATCGAGGTGCAGGTGTTCGGCGACGCCCATGGCGGCCTCGTCCACCTGTTCGAGCGTGACTGCACCCTTCAGCGCCGTCGCCAGAAGGTGATCGAGGAAGCCCCGGCCCCGGGCATGACGCCCGAGGTCCGCGAGGCGGTCTGCGCCGCCGCACTGGCGGCCGCCCGGGCCGTGGACTATGTCGGCGCGGGTACGGTGGAGTTTATCGCCGACGCCCGGGAGGGCCTGCGCGCCGACCGCATCTGGTTCATGGAGATGAACACCCGACTGCAGGTCGAGCATCCCGTCACCGAGGCCGTCGTCGGGGTGGACCTGGTGGAGTGGCAGTTCCGCGTCGCCGCCGGCGAGCCCCTGCCCCTGGCCCAGGACCAGATCGTGCTGAACGGCTGGGCGGTCGAGGCCCGGCTCTGCGCCGAGGTTCCCGAACGGGGCTTCATCCCCTCGGTCGGCCCCCTGGAGCACCTGCGCCTGCCCGAGGGGGTGCGGGTGGATTCCGGAGTCGAGGCCGGCGACGAGGTGGGTCCGCATTACGACTCCCTGATTGCCAAGCTCATCGCCTGGGCGCCGACCCGTGAGGGGGCCACGGAGGCCCTCGCCGAGGCCTGCGCCGGGGTCGAGACCTGGCCCCTGAAGACCAACGCCGCCTTCCTCGCCCGATGCCTGGACGACCCCGATTTCCTGGCGGGCCGGATGGACACCGGCTTCATCGACGCCCGCCTCGACCGGCTCGCCGCCGCGCCGGAGCCCTCGCCGGCTCTCGCCAGCGCCGCCGCCTCGGCCCTCGCGGCCCTCGCGGCGGAGGGCGCCAGCGCGCCGTCCCGCGACCTGGCCGGTTTCCGGCTCAATGCGCCGCCCTGCGAGACGGTGCGGATCTGGTGCGACGGCCAGCCCCTTCTCGCCGACCTCGCCGCCGGCCCGGAGGAGGCCGACCTCCTCGACGCTGGCGAAGCCCTCATCCTGTTCGAGAACGGTTCGGCCTTCGCCTTCGCCGCCAGCCCTCCGGACCGCGAGGGCGGAGCGGCGGCGGCGGGCGACGGCGCCGTCAGTGCGCCCCTGCCCGGCAAGGTCGTCGTCGTCTCCGTCGCCGAGGGGGCGAGGGTCCGCCGGGGCGACATCCTGGTGGTGATCGAGGCGATGAAGATGGAGCACGGCCTGGCGGCCCCCTTCGATGGGGTGGTCGAGGGCCTGTCGGCGGCGGTCGGCGACCAGGTCCGCGAGGGCGAGCCCCTGGCGCGGGTGCGGGGCGAGGCGCCGTGACCCTGCACATGATCCGGCTCTGCGTGGGCTGCGACACCATCGATGACCTCGTGGCCTGGCACGAGAACAGCCCGGACCCCTGGCCCCTGCACACCCGGATGGCGCCCAAGCGGGTGGAGGAACTGCTCGACGGCGGCTCCCTCTACCGGATCTTCCGCGGCCTGATCCTGTGCCGCCAGGTCATCCTGTCCATCTCCCGGGTCGAGGCGGGGTCGGAAAGCCACTGCCGGATCGACCTGGAGCCCCGGATCATCCGGGTGGCGCCGACGCCCCGGCGGGCCTTCCAGGGCTGGCGCTATCTCGACCCGGCCGACGCCCCGCCCGACCTGGACGAGACCGGCGGCGGCGACCTGCCCGACGACCTGGCCCGTCGGCTGCGCGAGGCGGGGGCCTGGTAGCCGGCCTCAGACCGCCATGTTGTCGATGAGCCGGGCCCGTCCCAGCCAGGCGGCGGCGAGGATCCGTCCCGCCTGGCCCGGAGGCAGAGGGCCAGGCCCCAGCCGCGACAGGTCGCCGGCGTCGCGCACCTCCACATAGTCGACGGTCCCGAAGCCCGCCGCCTGCAGCCGGGCGACCGCCCCGGCCTCGACGCCCTCCACGGGCGCGCCCGATCGCAGGGCCAGGACCGCTTCCGCCAGGGCGGCGGCCAGCTCCGGCGCCCGCTGGCGCTCTTCCCCCGTCAGGTAGGCGTTACGGGAGGACAGGGCCAGGCCGTCCGCCGCCCGGGCGGTGGGGGCGCCTAGGATCTCCACCCCGAGGTCGAGGTCGGCGGCCAGGCGGCGGATGACCTGCAGCTGCTGGTAGTCCTTCTCCCCGAACACCGCGACGTCGGGGCGCACCTGGTTCAGCAGCTTGGCCACCACGGTGGCGACCCCGGCGAAGTGACCGGGTCGGGCCTGCCCGTCGAGGGGCTCCGACACCCCGGACACCGTCACCAGGGTGGCGGCGCCGGGCGGATACATCTCGGCCGGAGAGGGGGCGAACAGGAGATGACAGCCCGCCCCGGCCAGCTTCCCCGCGTCTCCGGCCTCATCGCGGGGATAGGCGGCCAGGTCCTCCTCCGGCCCGAACTGGGTCGGGTTCACGAAGATGGAGGCCACCATGCGGTCGGCCCGGGACAGGGCGAGGCGGACCAGGGAGAGGTGACCCTCGTGCAGGGCGCCCATGGTCGGGACGAAGCCCACCGAAAGCCCTTCCCGTCGCCAGCCGGCGACGGCGGCGCGGAGGTCTGCGACGGTGCGGACGATGGGGAGGGCGGTCATGGCGGGGAGGCTTATGCCCCGGGGGCGGGTCCGGCGTCCATCCATCCACAGGCGATCCGCACCGGCGCGTTGACGCCCCCGCGGGCGGACGCCAAGGCTGGCGGTCAGCGGGAATCGGTCTGGCCCCCTGGTCAGGTCCGCAGCCGGAGGCTTCCGATGGCCGACATCATTGTCGTGGGCAACGAGAAGGGCGGGGCGGGGAAGTCCACCCTCGCCATCCACCTGATGACGGCCTTGCTGCACGAGGGCGCCCGGATCGGCGCCTTGGACCTGGACGTGCGCCAGCAATCCCTCGCCCACTTCATCGACAACCGCGCCGCCTGGCTGGCCGCCAACTCTGCAGTGGCGCCCATGCCGCAGACGGTGCGCTTCGACGCCGCCATCGCCCGGGCGCCCGACGAAGAGGCCCGCGCGCGGCTGGACGCCGCCTTCGAGGCCCTTTCGGCCTGTGACCTGATCGTCGTGGACACGCCCGGCGCCGACACCGCCCTCAGCCGCGCCGCCCACGCCCGAGCCGACCTGATCGTCACGCCCATGAACGACAGCTTCGTGGACTTCGACACCCTGGGGGTTGTCGACCCCGTGACCCTCGAACTGAAGCGGCCGAGCCTCTACTCCGAGACGGTCTGGAACAGCCGGAAGGACCGCGCCCTCGCCTCGGGGCGGTCCATCGACTGGGTGGTGCTGCGCAACCGCCTGGCGCCCGCCGACGCCCGAAACCGCCGCCGGGTGGACGAGCGCGTCCAGGCCCTGTCCCGCCGGGCCGGCTTCCGGGTGGGCCCTGGCCTGCGCGACCGGGTCATCTACCGCGAGCTCTTCCCCTTCGGCCTGACCATCGCCGACCTGTCGCCGTCCATCCGGCCCGTCTCCATGAGCCTCCAGCACGTCGCGGCCCGGCAGGAGCTGCGCGACCTGATGGGCTTCCTGGGCCTGACGCCGGACGGCGCCCAGCTGGCCGCCCAGTAGTGACCTGGCTGCTCATCGCTCTCGCGGCCGTCGCCGTGCTGGTCTGGGCGGGCCGGGGCGGCCTGAAGGCGCCGCGGCGGGAGTGGCGCCTGATCGCCGGAGGCCTGGCGCTTGCCGCCTTGGTGGCGGGGACCGTGAGTCTGCTCCGGGGCGGATGGATTGCCGGCCTTCTTCTCTTGTCTGCAGGCCTGGCCCTGGCCGGTGTCGCCCGGTCGCCGGCGCCCCGCTCCGGGCCCGCTCCGGTCCCGCCGTCTCCGCAGGGCATGAGCCTGACTGAGGCCCGCTCTGTCCTCGGGGTCGGGCCGGAGGCCAGTCGGGAGGAGATCCTTGAGGCGCATGCCCGACTCATCCGTCGGACCCACCCCGACGCCGGGGGTACGGATGGCCTCGCCGCCCATCTCAACGCCGCCCGGGACCGGCTGCTCGAGGGGTGAGACCCAGGCGACGGACCGAAGCCGTCGGGACATTCACGCGACACGCCCGATCCTTCCGGTGTAGGGTTTCCCAGTCGGGCTTTGCCCCGGCCACCTGCAACCCGTGCGAGTTCACCGTGAAGCCTCCGGCAGACCCCGAACAGGAGCCCGTCTCCGCCCGCATCCGCGCCCGCATCAAGAAGGCCCGGAAGCGGTTTTTCGCTAATGACAACATCTCGGCCTACATTCGCGAGGGGGAGATCGACGACCTGCTCTCCGAGGTGGAGGGCAAGTTCCGAGAGGTGCTGAAGAGCCTGGTGATCGACACCGAAGCCGATCACAACACCCAGGACACCGCCAAGCGCGTCGCCAAGATGTACGTGACCGAGGTCTTCCGCGGCCGCTACACCGAGGCGCCGCCGGTGACCGAGTTCCCCAACGCCTCATCCCTGAACGAGCTGATGATCGTCGGCCCGATCACGGTGCGCAGCGCCTGCAGCCATCACTTCTGCCCGATCATGGGCCGGCTGTGGATCGGCCTGATGCCGAACGAGCACTCCAACCTGATCGGCCTGTCGAAATACTCGCGACTGGCCGAATGGGTCATGTCGCGGCCTCAGATCCAGGAGGAGGCCATCACCCAGCTGGCCGACCTCTTGATGGAAAAGGTCCGCCCCGACGGCCTCGCCGTCGTCATGGAGGCCGACCACTTCTGCATGCACTGGCGGGGGGTGAAGGACAGCCAGACCATGATGATCAACTCGGTCATGCGCGGCTCCTTCCTCAAGGACCACACCCTGCGGGCCGAATTCCTCTCCCTCATCAAGAACAGGACCTGATTCCCATGCTCGTGCGCTGCCTCTACGCCAGCCGCCCCGTCCAGCCCATGAACGGCGCGCTGCTCGACGGCATCCTCGAACAATGCCGCCGCAACAATCCCCGGCAGGGGATCACCGGCCTCCTGTGCGTGGCCGACGACCTCTTCATCCAGCTCCTGGAAGGCGGACGAGACGAGGTCTGCGAGATCTTCAACGCCATCGTCCGGGACGACCGGCACCAGCAGGTGCGCCTGCTCTCCTACGAGGAGATCACCGAGCGGCGGTTCGGCAACTGGAGCATGGGGCATGTCTCCATTCCCCGGGTGAATCCTTCCCTTCTGCTGAAATACTTCAAGCGCGTGGAGCTGGATCCTTTTGATGGACCCGGCCAGGCGACGCTGGCCCTCCTGGGTGATCTTGTCGCAACGGCCGCGATCGCGACCCGCGGCGAGTAGTCGTCCCGGCGCTGGCCGTCAGGCCGAGGGCGGGAGGACCATGCAGGGTTGGCCGCGGCTCTTGAGGGCCTTGCACGCCGCCCGCGCTGAGGTCTCCGAGTAACCCGAGAACCGCGTGCGCCAGGAGGCGCCGGCCCGCTCGGCCTGGCCGGCGGCAGGGAAGTGGGTGGGGGCCAGCTTTCGGACGATGGCGACTTGCTTGCGGGCCAGGTCCTGCGACTTGAAGGCGCCGACCTGGACCGACCAGCGTCCGGCTTCCGGCCGCCCCGCCTGCCGCAGGCCGCTGGAGGCCGGATCGACGATCTCGAAACCGGCAAGGTTGCGCGGCGCCGGGGCGCTGGTCAGGACCACCCGGTCCGGGGCGAGGGCTTCAGCGTCCGACCGGACCTGGGCCATCTGGGTGACCGGCGCCGGTTCGCTCTCGAAGTTGACCTGGGCGAACTGGACCCGCTCGCCCCGGTCGCGCCGGGCGGCGAGGTCGAAGCCGGTCAGCAGCAGGCTCTCCATCTTGGCGTTCCGGCGGGCGTTGGAGGGCCCCCCGAGGACGACGGCGATGAGGCGACGGTCCCCGCGGACCGCTGACGCCGCCAGATTGTAGCCGGAGGCGCTGGTGAAGCCGGTCTTCAGCCCGTCCGTCCCCGGCATCCTCCAGAGGAGGCCGTTGTGGTTGTTCATCTTCCGGCCCTGGAAGGTGAAGGAGGGCTGGCTGAAGAGGCTGTAGTGCTGGGGGAAGTCCCTCAGCACGGCTCGCGACAGGATGGCGAGGTCGCGGGCGGTGCTGACCTGGCGGATGTCCGGAAGGCCGGAGGCGTTCACGAAATGGGTGTTGACCATGCCGAGCTCGCGGGCCCGGAGAGTCATCATGGCGGCGAAGCGGCGCTCGCTGCCCCCTGCCAGCGTCTCGGCCAGGGCGACGGAGATGTCATTGGCCGACTTGATCGCCAGGGCCTGCATGGCCTCGGACACGCTCAGGCTGGAGCCGACAGGCAGGCCCAGCTTGGTCGGGCTCTGGGCGGCGGCCCGGGCGGAGATCACCACCCGATCCTCCAGCGAGATGCGCCCGGTCGAGAGGGCCTCGAAGGTCAGGTAGAGGGTCATCACCTTGGTGATGGAGGCCGGGTAACGGAGGCTGTCTCCCCGACGGGAGAAGAGGACCTCGCCCGTCTCGGCGTCCACCACCACGGCGGCGTAGCGCATTTCGGGGAAGGGCGGAGTCGGCGCTGCTGAAACCGGTCCGCCAAAAGCCAGGACGCAAAGGGCGGCGCAAAGGGCGGCCGCAGGGGCGGCGATCCAGCGCAGCAGGGCGGGACGTCGAGCAGCTGTCGGCAAGTCGGTCG
The DNA here is from genome assembly GCA_020402585.1 of Phenylobacterium sp. Classification (GTDB taxonomy): domain Bacteria; phylum Pseudomonadota; class Alphaproteobacteria; order Caulobacterales; family Caulobacteraceae; genus Phenylobacterium. The sequence continues at coordinate 36,288 of JADBZH010000054.1, forward strand.
TCCCTGGCGTCTCCGGCGCGGCCGGCGGGTTTCAGGATGAAGGGCCATATTAGCCTTCGCCGCATTGCAGGAAAGTAAATTTCGCCTGAAGGGGCTTCACAGCCTGTTTATGTTGCAGCGCACAATCAGCTTGACTGCTGCAGTGCAACATGAGATACCGCGCTGCAGCACAACCACCCTTGCGCGGGTTTCGCCCGCAGGGCCCCATCGACAGGAACGCCACCATGGCCGCCGCCAAGACCGCCGCCGACAAGATCGCCAACGCCGGGAACGAAGCCCTCCGTGACGCCATGGAGAAGAGCATGTCCGGCCTCAATGACCTGACTGCGCATTCCCGCAAGAACATGGAGGCCGTCATCGCTTCAGTGACCGCCACCGCCAAGGGCGCCGAGGTCCTCGGCGCCGAGACCGTCGCCTTTTCCAAGGCCGCCGTCGAGCGCCAGACCGCCGCCGTCCAGTCCCTGGCGGGCGTGCGCAGCGTGCAGGACTTCGTTGAGGTCCAGACCGACCTGGCCAAGACCCACATGGAGGCCTGCGTGACCCAGATGGGCAAGACCACCGAGCTCATGACGGCCCTGTTCCGCGACGCTTACCAGCCCTTCAGCGCCCGCATGACCGCGGCGGTTGAGAGCCTGCAGTCGGGTCGCTGACCCCGGGGGCCAACGCCCCGCTCCCAAGTCGACGCGGCGCGGTTCCCTGTCGGGAGCCGCGCCGCTTTCGTTTGACTTGGCCCAACCAGCCGTGAAAGTCGGGGCGCCATGCTCCCCACCCTGAGGCAATTGCAGTACCTGAAGCTCCTGGTCGAGCACGGCGGCTTCGGCAAGGCCGCCGAGGCCGCCCATGTCACCCAGCCGACCCTTTCGGCCGGCATTCAGGAGCTGGAGAAGATCCTGGGCGGCCCTGTCGTCGACCGCGCCCGGTCCGGCCTGATCCTGACGGCCGTGGGCGAGGCGGCCCTGGCCAAGGCGCGGGTCATCCTCAATGAGGCCGATGAACTGGTCCAGGCCGCCCGAAGCGCCGGCCAGCCCCTCACGGGCCGGTTCCGCCTGGGGGTCATCCCGACCATCGCCCCCTTCCTGCTGCCCCGGGCCCTGCCCCTTCTGCGGTCGAGGTTCCCGGACCTGAGGCTCTATCTCCGGGAGGACCTGACCCAGAGGTTGATCACCGCCCTCAAGTCGGGTCACCTCGACGCCGCCCTCATCGCCCTGCCCTTTGACATGACCGGCCTGGATAGCGCCCATGTGGCGGAGGACGAGATCCTCGCCGCCCTGCCCGCCGGCCACCCCCTGGCCCACCAGGACCGGACCCGACCCTCTGAGCTGGAGGACGAGGACCTGATCCTTCTCGAGGACGGACACTGCCTGCGCGACCACGCCCTGGCCGCCTGCGGCCTGCGTCCGCCCCGCCAGAGCGACTCTGAAGCGACCTTCGCCGCGACATCCCTTCCAACCCTTGTCCAGATGGTGGGGTCCGGACTGGGGGTGACCTTCCTGCCTTCCATGGCGGTCTCGGCCGGGCTCACGGACGGGACCTCCATTGAAATCCGCCCCCTCCAGGCCGCAAACCCAAGCCGGGAGATCGTCGTGGCCTGGCGGTCCGGGTCGATACGCGGCGCTGAGGGCCGGCTCCTGGCCGAGACCCTGCGCGCGGCCTGATCAGTCCATCAGCCGGCGGGCGAGATAGACGTAGTGGCGCGCCCAGCGCCGGGCGTTCATCTCCGGGTCGGAATCGTTCGAGTGCCCCCCGAGGGTCTGCTCATGGTAGAGATAAGGGACCCCCATCGCCTCCAGGCGCGCCGCGTATTTGCGGGCGTGGCCCGGATGGACCCGGTCGTCCCGGGTGTTGGTGGTGATGTAGGCCTCGGGGTAGGCGACCCCGGGCTTGAGGTTCTGGTAGCCCGAATACCGGGCGATGAAGGCCGCGTCCTCGGGGACATCCGGATTCCCATACTCGCCCACCCAGGACGCCCCGGCGGACAGCTTGTGATACCGCAGCATGTCCACCAGGGGGCTCTCCACCACCACGGCGCTCCAGAGCTCCGGGTGCTGGGTCATGGCGACAGTGGTCAGGACCCCTCCGTTTGACCGGCCATAGATGCCCAGGCGCCGGGGCGAGGTCAGGCCGCGGGCGGTCAGGTCCCTGGCCACAGCGGCGAAGTCGTCGAAGGCCAGCTGGCGCTTTTCGCGCATGACAGACTGGTGCCAGGCGGGCCCGAACTCGCCTCCGCCCCGGATGTTGGCGATGACGTAGGCGCCGCCGCGCTCCAGCCAGAGCTTGCCCATCTCCGGAAGGTAGATGGGTGGTTTGGCGATCTCGAACCCGCCATAGCCGTACATCAGGGTCGGGGTGGAGCCGTCCTTCCGGGCGCCCTTGGGCGAGACGACGAAATAGGGGATTCGGGTTCCGTCGCTGGAGGTCGCCCAGTACTGGGCCACGCTGGCGCCCTCCGGCTGGAACCGAGGGGGAAGGGAGGCGATCCGGCCCGTTTCGCCTGTCGCCGCATCCACCCGCCACAGGGATGGGGGGTCCAGGAAGCCTTCGGCCGAAATCATCAGGACATCGTCGGTCTCGCTGGCCGAGACGATCTGGAAGGTCGCGTCCCGGGGCAGGGCCAGGCGCTCCCCGGTCCAGCGGCCCCGGGTCATGTCGAAGACCTCCACGGCGCCCTTGACCTCGTCGAGCAGGTTCACCGCCACCAGGCCCGCTGTGACCTCGACCTCCTGGACCGCCTGTCGGGGGCCCGGTGCGAAGACCAGTTCGGGCTTGCCGGCCGGGTCGTCCCGGCGCAGGGCGACCACCGAACCGCGCCCGTAACCCTTCCAGTCCTCCTTGATGATGAAGATCATCCGCCCCTGGGCCGAGCCCTGGTAGGTGGCCCGGAGCGGCAGGGGCAGGCGGATCAGCCGGCCGTCCCGCCAAAGGCTGAACTCGGACCGGAAGAAGTCGACCGCCCGGTTGATGACCAGGCCCTCGCTCCGGCCGTCCTCGCCCCGCAGGACGCTGGCGGCGACGGAGACGTCCGAGGCCTGGCCGCGGAACACTTCCCGGGTCTCGCCCTGGCGGTCCAGGGTGCGCAGGACGAAGGGGTAGCCTGACGCCGTCACCTCCCCGGGGGTCCATTCCCTTGCAGCGACCAGGGTGTCGCGGTCCAGCCAGTCCACGGTCTGCTTGGAAGCGGGCAGGCGGAACCCGCCCTCGACGAAGGCCCGACGGGCGACGTCGAACTCGCGCAGCTCCACCGCATCGCCGCCCCCATCTGACAGCCGGACCAGGCAGAGGGTCGCAGCCGGCGGCAGGCAGGTCGCCCCTTTGAAGATCCAGTTCCGGCCCTCGGCCCGGGACAGGGCGTCCAGGTCCAGGAGGGGGGTCCATTGGGGCCGTCCGGCGCGATACGCGTTTGCGTCCGTCGTGCGCCAGACGCCCTGGACCTGGTCGGCGTCCTGCCAGAGATTGTCCACCGCGCCGCCGCGCAGATCCGGCCAGGCGATCCGGTCGGGCGCCGTGAAGATGGCGCGGGCCTCCTGCAGGAAGACGGGATAACGACGGTCGCCCTCCAGGACCGCCGCCGTCCGGGCGTTCTGGCGCGCCACCCAGTCCAGGGCCCGGGGCGACTCGATGTCCTCAAGCCAGAGGAAGGGATCCTCCGCGCGCGCCGCCGAGGGCGGGCCGGCGAGGGCCAGGGTCAGCACAAGAAGGCGAAGGACGGACGTAAGTTGGCGCTTCATGACGCCTTTTTTGCGCAAAGACCGGGCGATGTCTCGCGAAAGTCGCCCGAAGAAGGTGACGCGACTATATAGGGACCCCATGGAACGCCCCTTCCTGAAGATGAACGGCCTGGGCAACGACTTCGTCGTCGTGGACGCCCGCCGCCGCGCCTTTGCGCCGGACCCGGAGACCCTCCGGCGTCTGGCCTCGCGGTCGGAAGGGATCGGCTGCGACCAGTTCGTGGTCATTGGCCCGTCGGAGACGGCCGACGCCTCGGTCCGGTTCTGGAACCCCGACGGTGGCGAGGCCGGCGCCTGCGGCAACGCCACGCGCTGTGTGGCCTGGCGCCTGATGGAGGACGCCGGGACGGACCAGGTGCGCCTGGAGACCGCAGGCGGAATGCTGGCGGCCTGGCGTCGGGGGCCGATGCGGGTGGCGGTGGACATGGGCCGCCCGCGCCTGTCCTGGCGGGCTGTCCCACTCTCAGGGCCCCATGACACCCTGGCGGTTCCCGTGCCGGAGGCCGCACCCCTGGGGCCGGCGACCTGCCTGTCCATGGGCAACCCTCATGCCGTCTTCTTCGTCCCCTCCCTTGCGGATATCGATGTCGCGGGCCTGGGCGCCCGCATCGAGGCCAGCCCCCTCTTTCCCGAACGGGTCAATGTCGGCTTCGCCGAAGTCCGCAGCCGCTCACATGTCCGGCTGAGGGTCTGGGAGCGGGCCGCGGGCCTGACCCGGGCCTGCGGCTCAGGCGCCTGCGCGGCCTTGGCAGCCGGCGTGCGCCGGGGCCTCGTCGACGCCGTCGCCCGGCTGGAGCTGGACGGGGGCGACCTGGAGATCGCCTGGGGGATCGACGGCCGCGTCCTGATGACCGGCGACGTCGAGCTCGAGTTCGAGGGGCGCCTGCCATGAGCGGCTCGGACGTCCAGGTCGTCACCTTCGGCTGCCGCCTCAACGCCTACGAGAGCGAAGTCATCCGCGCCCGCGCCGCCGAGGACGGGGTGACCGACGCCGTCGTCTTCAACACCTGCGCCGTGACCGGCGAGGCCGTGCGCCAGGCCCGGCAGGCCATCCGCAAGGCCCGCCGCGAGAACCCGGGCGCGCGGCTCATCGTCACCGGCTGCGCCGCCCAGATCGAGCCGGAAACCTTCGCCGCCATGCCGGAGGTCGATCTTGTCCTTGGCAATGCAGACAAGGCCCGTCCCGGCGCCCTGTCCGCCGGGGCGGACGGCCCCCGGGTGCGGGTCAACGACATCATGAGCGTGCGCGAGACCGCCGGCCATCTGATCGCCGGCGTCCGGGACCGCGCCCGGGCCTATGTCGAGGTCCAGAACGGCTGCGACCATCGCTGCACCTTCTGCGTCATTCCCTTCGGCCGCGGGAACTCCCGCTCGGTTCCCGCGGGCGAAGTGGTGGAGCAGGTCCGCCGACTGGCCGCCGAAGGCTGCCGCGAGGTCGTCCTGACCGGCGTCGACGTGACCAGCTGGGGGGCGGACCTGCCGGGCGCGCCCTCCCTGGGCCAGCTGGCCGGGCGGATCCTTCGCCTGGTCCCCGACCTTCCCCGCCTGCGCCTGTCCTCCATCGACGCCGCCGAGATTGACCCGGACCTCATGGCCCTGCTGGCGGACGAGCCCCGCCTGATGCCGCATCTGCACCTGTCCCTGCAGGCCGGCGACGACATGATCCTCAAGCGGATGAAGCGCAGGCATACCCGGGCGGATGCGCTGAAGCTCGTGGCGGATGTGCGCGCCGTGCGCCCCGATGTCGCCTTCGGCGCCGACCTGATCGCCGGCTTTCCCACCGAGACCGAGGACATGTTCGCAAACACCCTCGACCTGGTGGAGGCGGCGGACCTGGCCTTCCTGCATGTCTTTCCCTACAGCCCCCGCCCGGGCACGCCGGCGGCGCGGATGCCGCCCGTCCCGAAGGCGGAGGTCCGCGAGCGCGCCGCCCGGCTGCGGGCGGCGGGCGAGGCGGCCCTGGCCCGTCACCTGGCCTCCCAGGTCGGGCGAGAGGTCCGGGGCCTGGTCGAGCGCCCAGGCCTGGCCCGGGCCGAGGACTTCTCGGAGATCGCCTTCGACGGCGCCGCCCCCACGGGTGAGATCCTGTCCTTCCGGGTGACTGGCCAGGACGGCCGCCGCCTGCGGGCGGACCCCGCCCCTAGGATCGTCGGGCCCCAGCCGCTAGAAGCCGCCCATGACTGAACCCAAGACAGGTTGGTTCCAGCGTCTCACCGGCGGTCTCGCCCGGACCTCCCGGGCCCTGACCGAACAGGTCGCCTCGACCTTCACCAAGCAGCCCCTCGACCAGGCCCGGATCGACGCCCTGGAAGAGATGCTGATCGAGGCGGACCTGGGCCCGAAGTCCGCGGCGCGGATCACCGAGGCCTTCGCCGCCACCCGGTTTGGCAAGGCTGTGGACGAGGCCGAGGTGCTCGAAGCCCTGTGCGAGGCCATCGCCGACGAACTGGCCGGGCATGAGGGCCGGTTCGATCCCCTGTCCGGCCCGCGCCCCTACGTGGTCCTGTTCATCGGGGTGAACGGCTCTGGCAAGACCACCACCCTGGGCAAGATCGCCGCCGACCTGACGGGGCGCGGCGCCCGGGTGCTCGTGGTGGCCGGCGATACCTTCCGGGCCGCGGCTGTCGAGCAACTGAAGGTCTGGGCCGAGCGGGCAGGCGCGGACTTCATGAGCCGTCCGACGGGCTCCGACGCCGCCGGGCTGGCCTTCGACGCGATCGAGAAGGCCCGGGCCGAAGACTATGACGTGGTGCTGATCGACACCGCCGGCCGGCTGCAGAACAAGCAGGGCCTGATGGACGAGCTCCTGAAGGTCATCCGGGTGATCAAGAAGGTCGACCCCGACGCTCCGCACGAGACCTTGCTGGTGCTGGACGCCACGGTGGGCCGCAACGCCCTGGCCCAGGAGAACATCTTCGGCAACCAGGTCGGGGTCAGCGGCATCGTCATGACCAAGCTGGACGGCACAGCCCGGGGCGGGGTCCTGGTGCCGGTGGCCCAGGCATCGGACTCGCCCATCAAGCTGATTGGCGTGGGTGAGGGGATCGACGACCTCCAGCCCTTCGACGCCCGGGCCTTCGCCCGTTCCGTCGTCGGCCTCGGGGAGAACTGAAACATGGCCGAAGGCAAGGGCGGCGCGCGCCGCTGGATCTCGAGCCTGGTGGACTTCGGATGGCCCCTGGGCCTGGTCATCGGGTATGTGATCACCCGGGACATGGTGATGGCCAGCTGGGGGCTTGTGGCCGGGGCCGCCATCGCCCTGGTGGTGGGTTATGCACTCGAGCGACGCATCGCCCCCATGCCCCTGGCGGCAGGGGTGTTGGCCCTGGTCTTCGGCCTGCTGACCCTCGTCTTCAAGGACCCGCGCTTCGTCTACATCAAGCCGACAGTGACCTCCCTGGCCTTCGGGCTCCTGCTGCTGGGCGGGTTGGCCATAAAACGCAATCCCCTGAAGATGCTGCTGGGCTCCAGCCTGCCCATGCCGGATGAGGGCTGGCGGAAGCTGACCCTTCGCTATGGGGTCTTCTTCGTCGTCATGGCGGGCGTGAACGAGGTGATCTGGCGCACCCAGCCCGAGGCGGTCTGGCTCGGCTTCCGGTTTCCGGGATCCAGCCTGATCCATATCGCCTTCGGCCTGGCGCAAGCGCCCCTGATCCTGCGCTACACCCGGACGGAGGAGACGCCGCCTCCGCCGGTAGAGTAGCCTGACCGAAAGTCACGGCCATTCGGGATCCCGCCCATGACAAAGAAATCGACGCCCTCAGAGGCCTCCATCAGCCACCTGTTGCACAGGGCGGTCCAGATCGCGGCTGACCTGCATTCGGAGCAGGCGGGCCCGGAAGGCCTTACCCCCCGGCAGTTCGCCGTTCTCGCGGCCATCGCCGAGACGGAGGGGGCGACCCAGAGCCAGCTTGTCCGCAGCACCGGCGTGGACCGGTCCACCCTGGCGGAGTTGCTGACCCGGCTGATGAACCGCGGCCTGGTCTCGCGCCTCAGGTCGCCAGGGGACGCCCGGGCCAACCAGGTGTCCCTCACCGAGACCGGGCGGGCGCTTCTGGCGGCGGCCCAGCCTCTTGCCGAGGCGGCGGATCTCGCTCTCCTGTCACGGCTCCCGGAGGATCGCCGCGCGCGGTTCCAGAAGGACCTGCGCCGTCTGGTCGCCGGCGCCGCCGCGGGCGAGAAGGCGAAGGGCAAGAAGAAAAAGAAGGGCGCCCGGAAGGATGACGGGGCTCCGCCTCCTGAAACGGCGCCGGGGTCCGGGAACTAGACCCGGATATCCACCAGGGAGCCCGGGCGCGGCGTCCTCACCGGGCGGGACGGGTCATTTTCGGGCTGGGGTCGGGAGACCGCTGCGCTGGTCGTCCCCTGGGCCTGGCCCGGCGCCTGGGTCCGGCTGGGCCCGGCGCCGGCTTCCGCCGCGGGCAGGTTGCGCGCGAACTCCGGGAGGCGCGCCGCGTCGACCGCCCGGTTGGGCTGGGCGGGCGGAATCGGGGGCGGACCGGAGCGCAGGGCGGTGACCATGGGGGCCTCGAAACAGGGTTAACGAGGTCCGAACCTGTCTGCGCCGGGTTCAGGAAGGGTTAACGGCGGACCTGAGCCGCGAGCCGCCGGGCGTCGTCCTCGCTGAGGGGGGCGGAGATCTTGTCGATGATGCGCCCCGCCCCGTCCACCAGATAGGTCTCCGGGACGCCGGAGACGCCCAGCTCGATGCCGGCGCGGCCTTCCTGGTCCACCAGGACCCGGACGTAGGGGTCGCCGGTGCGGGCGAGGAAGGCCTGGGTCTTGGCGGGCTGATCCTTGTAGGCGATCCCGATGATCGGCACCCCCTGATCCTTCAGGGCGACCAGGATGGGCGCCTCGATCTCGCACGGCGCACACCAGGACGCGAAGACGTTGATCAGGTAGGGGCCGTTTCCCGGGGCCGCCATCGTGTCGGGCAGGCCATCCGCCAGGGTGGGAAGGGTCACTTCCGGGACAGGCTTGCCGACCATGGCGCGTGGCAGATAGCGGGGGTCATTCCGCAGGCCGAAGACGGCGAAGAGCAGGCCGAGCGCCAGGAGCACTGCGACGGGCGCAAGGGCGAGGAAACGCTTCACGGCTGCCCATCCGGACCGGGCTCGACCTCCCGGGCGCGGGCCTCGAGCGTTTCTGCGCGTCGCCGCCAGCGGCGGGCGAAGGCCAGGCTGGAGATCGCCAGCCAGGCCAGGGCCGCAGCGCTCAGACCATAGGACATCCAGATGTAGAAGCCGTAGGGGCCGGGATCCAGGTCCAGCATGGTCACCTCGCCAGCCGGGCTTCGGCGGCGGCGGCGCGTCGCCGCCAGACCTCGCCGCGGATCCTGACCAGCCAGAGCGCACCGAAGGCGGACATGTAGGACAGGCTCATCAGCAGGAGGGGAACCAGGAAGACCGTCGCTGCGCGGGACCCGCCTGCGGCGAACACCGTCCGACCCTGGTGCAGGGTGTTCCACCACTCCACCGACCAGTGCACCACGGGCACGTTGATCAGGCCGACCAGGGCCAGGATGGCGGCGGCCCGCGCCCCCTTGGCCTCATCGTCGATCGAGGCCCTCAGGGCCATGTAGGCGAGGTAGAAGAGGAAGAGGACAAGGACGCTGGTCAGCCTTGCGTCCCAGACCCACCAGGCGCCCCACATGGGCTTGCCCCAGAGCGATCCCGTGGCCAGGGCGAGGGCGGTGAAGACCGCGCCGATAGGCGCTGCGGCGCGGGCGGCGGCGTCGGCCAGGGCCTGCCGGAAGACCAGGGACAGGAAGCTCGCCCCGCCCAGGCAGACATAGACGAAGAGCCCCAGCCAGGCGGCCGGGACGTGGATGAACATGATCCGGACGGTGTCGCCCTGCTGGTAGTCCTCCGGCGCGGTGAAACCGAGCCAGAGGCCCGCCGCCGCCAGGGCCAGGGCGAGGGCGCCGAACAGGGGCGCCGCCCAGGCCGAGAAAGCCATGAAGCGGTGCGGATTGTAGAGGAAGGCGAGGGCCTGCGTCATGCCCCGCCCCTTAGCCCCGGTCCGCGCCGGCGGCAATGGAAAGCCGCCGTCGCGGGGCCCGAAGGGCCTACTTCGAGGGATCGTGGTCCCTGGCCTGACCGCCGGGGCCGGGATCCATCTTGCGGCGCTCGATCCGGATTTCCCGACGCTCCCCGCCGGGCTGCGGCAGGGCGTCGAAGGCCTTTTTCTGCGCGGGCGTCAGCTGGGCGTAGAAGGTCCGGGTCGCGGCGGCGCGGCGGTCGAACTCAGAAAGCCGCTCCGCCAGGCGCTCGCGCTGCCGGTCAAGGCGCTCAGGGGTGGTCAGGGCCTTGGTGCGCGTTTCCGGCGCCGGCGGCGCAGGGCGCGCGGGGGGCTTCTGGGAGGCCAGGAAGGTCTTCAGCGCAGGTTCCTGGGCGGGGGTCAGCTGCAGGACGTCCCGCAGGCGCTGGGCCCTGACCTCGGGGTCTGGCCGCTTCAATTCCATCATGCGCATGCCGCCGGGAGGCGGACCGCCCGGAGACGGGGATTGGGCGAAGGCGACAGTGGCGGCTGAGAGCGCGAGGACGGCTGCAAGGCCGGCGGCGCCAAATGTGGAACGGATCATGTCTGTGCTCCTTGGATGCACCCCTTGTTCCCTCAAACGCGCCTCGACAGCCTTTCCGTCGCAGGTCCCCGGAGCGGGTCAGGACAGGGCGTTGCGGCAGGCCGCCGCCATGGCGAGCGGCCCAAGGGCGACGGCTGCGGCGGCGTAGGCGCAAAGCAGGGCGAATCCGGCGCGCCAGGGCATTCCGGCCGTGAAGGCGTCCAGGGCGCCTCCGCCAAAGATCACCGGGGGCACGAACAGGGGAAGGACAATCACGGCGGTCAGGAGTCCGCCCCGCCGGGCGCCGAGGCTCAGGGCCGCCCCGATCCCCCCCGTGAAGGCGAAGGCCAGGCCCCCGGCGAGAGCGCAGGCGAAGAGCAGGGGCGCCAGGGCGGGGGAGGCGCCCAGGGCGATGGCCGCCACCGGCGCCAGAAGGGCCAGGGGCGCGCCCGTCGCCAGCCAGTGTCCCAGGCACTTCAGGGCGCAGGTGAACTCGAGGGCCAGGCCTGCATGAGCCATCAGGTCCAGGGCGCCATCCTCAAAGTCGCGCTCGAACAGGCGCTCGAGGCCGAGGAGGGCGGAGAGGGCCAGGACCGTCCAGGCCGCGCCCGGTGCGATCTGCGCCAGCCGTTCAGGCTCAGGCCCGGAGGCCAGGGGCAGGAGAAGGGTCGCCCCGGCGAAGAAGCCGCCCGTCACCAGGAGGCCGCCGCCGCGCCCCCAGGCGATCGCCATCTCCCGCCTCAGCAATTGCAGGGCGGCGCTCACGTGGTGATCTCCAGGGCGAGGGCCGCCAGGGGCAGGGGATCGTGCACCGCTGCGAGGATGAGCCCGCCGCCTGACAGGTGCCCGGCCATGATCTCCAGCGCCTCGGCGCGCCAGCGCGCATCGAGGGGGCTGAGGGGCTCGTCCAGCAGCCAGAGCGGACGGGGCGCCGAAAGGAGCCGGGCGAGGGCCAGCCTTCGCCTCTGGCCTGCGGACAACCGCCGCACTTCGAGGTCGAGAAGCCGATGCAGGTCGAGACGGCGAACGGCCGCCGCCATGGCGGATGGCGTCCCGCCCTGCCATCCCGTCCAGAAGGCCAGTTCCTCGCCGGCGGTGCGCGAGGCCTTCAGGCCGTCGAGATGGCCCAGGAGGTGCAGGCTTGAGGCTCGTGCGCTGGCCGGGTCGGCGTTTCCGAAGGCAATACGACCGGAATCGACGGCGCAGAGGCCCGCCACGGCTCTCAGCAGGCTGGTCTTCCCCGAGCCATTGGCCCCGGTGAGGGCGCAGGCCTGGCCCGGCTCCATGCGCAGTCCCAGCCCCGAAAACAGCCGCCGCCCGCCCCGGGACAGGGCAAGGTCCTCGATCTGCAGGGTGAGGGTCACGAATTCCTCCCGGCCCGCGCATGGACGTGGACCCGCCGAAGGTCTATGACGCCGGCGGCTGCACTCGTCCCGGAGGGCGTTCGCGGCGCCGGGGCGAACGCTGTGTGTCCGCCCATCAGGGCGCGCGATCTCTGGTTCGATAGGTGTGCGGTCCGGAACAGAGGAAGGATCCCTGACATGGCGTCAATCGACAGCCTCAAGACCCGCCGCGAACTCACGGTGGGAGACAAGACCTACGTCTACTACAGCCTTCCGGCCGCCGAGGAAGCCGGTCTTGCTGGCGTATCGCGACTCCCGGCCTCGATGAAGGTGCTGCTGGAGAACCTGCTGCGCAACGAGGACGGCGACACCGTCGGCGCCGACGACCTCAAGGCCCTGGCCGCCTGGCTCGACAACAAGGGCGCGGTCGAGCACGAGATCAGCTTCCGCCCGGCGCGGGTTCTGATGCAGGACTTCACCGGCGTGCCGGCGGTGGTCGACCTGGCCGCCATGCGCGACGCCATGACCAAGCTCGGCGCCGATCCCGAAAAGATCAACCCGCTGAACCCCGTCGACCTGGTCATCGACCACTCGGTCATGGTCGACCATTTCGGCAACGCCAAGGCCTTTGGCGAGAACGTGGAGCGCGAGTACGAGCGCAACATCGAGCGCTACCGCTTCCTGCGCTGGGGCTCGTCGGCCTTCAACAACTTCCGCGTCGTGCCCCCCGGCACCGGCATCTGCCACCAGGTGAACCTGGAGTACCTGGCCCAGACCGTCTGGACCGGCGATGAAGACGGCGCAGCCCTGGC
>JADBZH010000055.1 GCA_020402585.1 Phenylobacterium sp.
AGGGGGGCGGAGGGGCTCGCCCCGCCTGCCCGAAGGCGGCCTCGAGGGCGGCGCGATCGACGCTGGACAGGGCGAGGTCGGGAGGCGGCGCAGCGCCGGCGACCGCCGTCAGCCCCGCCGCAAGGGCGAGGGCGGCAAGGACGGCGTACAGCTTCATGCCAGGACTCCCGGGTCGGACGGCGAGCCCCCCGACCCCTCGTTCAAGCCGAGGGTAGGCGGCGTGCGGCGCCTTCAGCAATCCTGGGATCAACCCGGACCCCCTTCCCTCCGCGCGCCGGGCGGTCAAGGATGGAAAGGACCCACCGGGAGGAAGCTCCAACATGACCGACACCGCCGCACCGATCGCCGAGGCTACGGACTGGGCCGCCCTATCGGCCGAACTTGAGCAGACCCTGCGCCTGCGCTCCATCCCCTTCGCCATGAAGATGTTCGAGCACCGGGCGGACATGGAGGCCATTCCCCGGATACGGCGGCCCAGCGCCGTCCACACCCTGGACCAGGTGGTGGGGCAGGCCTCGCGCCTGGGATGGACGGTGGGCGTCACCGCCGACGACCTGGTGGGCGCCCAGTGCCGGGCCGTCGTGGGCCTGGGCGGCGCCAAGACCGACGACTGGCGCTCTGGCCGGCACATGCAGGGGGTCTGGTTCGAGGACGAGGCCGGCGCGGCGGCGCACCAGGCGGCCATGCACTGCGTCCCCGACGGGCAATTCGAGGCGCTTGCGGTCTCGCCCCTGGCCAGCGGCCGGCTGGGCGAGCCGGACATCGCCCTCTTCTACGCGACGCCCGGTGCGATGATGTACTTCATCAACGGCCTGCAATGGTCGGGGTACAAGCGCTTTGACTGGGGCGTCGTCGGAGAGTCCGCCTGCGCCGATTCCTGGGGCCGGGCCCTGACGACCCGGACGCCCAGCCTGTCCATTCCCTGCTTCGCCGAGCGACGCTACGGAGGGGTCCTGGACGACGAAATGCTGATGGCGACGCCGCCGGAATACCTTTTCAAGGCCCTGGCCGGCATGAAGGCCCTGGCGCGCAATGGTTTCCGCTATCCCTTCCCGCAGTACGGCGTTCAGCAGGATGTCCGCGCCGGCATGGCGGTGAGCTACGGCAAGGATTGAGGTTTCAGGTCAGGCCCGGCGGCGGAGGGCGTTGACGGCGAGGCCGCCAAGACCTGCGAAAAGGCCACCGGCCAGCATGGCGGCGAAGAGGGGGCCGGACAGGCCGGGCAGGACAGCGAGGTCCGGCGAGGCGGCGACCACTAGTCCTGCGCCACTGACCCCACCGAGGGCGCCAAGGATGGCGGCGGTGATCGGGCCGGCGTCCGCAGACCGGACGAGATGGGAGGCCATACAGGCCCCGACAATTCCCCCGACCACATGAATGATCAGGACCAGAAAATCCGCACCCATTCGCCTGCCCCCGCAAAGGTGAATGATCTTTAACCTATAGGTCCACAGCGACCCGCAGAGGTCAATCCGGCCTCACCGGCTTGTGATCAGCTGAAGAGATCGGCGTAGGTCTGGCGAAGCAGGGCCTTCTGGATCTTGCCCATGGCGTTCCTGGGCAGGGCGTCCAGGAAGACTATGCGTTTGGGGGTCTTGTACCCGGCGAGACGGCTGCGCAGGGCGGCGATCAGGGCCGCTTCCTCCCCCTCCCCCTCGACCACGGCGACGACGCCCTCGCCGAAGTCCGGATGCGGGATCCCGATGACCGCGCTCTCGCGGACGCCGGGCTGCTCGTCCAGGAGGAGTTCCACCTCCTTGGGATAGACGTTGTAGCCGCCGGAGATGATCAGGTCCTTGGCCCGGCCCGAGATCCAGAGCCGGCCGTCAGCGTCCAGCCGGCCGACATCGCCGGTGATGAAGAAGCCGTCGGAGGTGAACTCCTCGGCGGTCTTCTCCGGCATGCGCCAGTAGCCGGAAAAGACGCTGGGGCCGCGGATCTCGATGACCCCGGTCTCCTCGCCACCCCCGATCCGCAGGTCGACGCCCGGCAGGGGGAAGCCCACGGAGCCGGGCTTGCGCTCCCCCTCCAGGGGGTTGGTGGTGATGATCACCGCCTCGCTCATGCCATAGCGCTCCAGAATCCGGTGGCCGGTGCGGGCCTCGAAGGCCTCGAAGGCGCTTTCGAGCAGGGGGGCCGACCCGCTGATGAACAGGCGCATGTGGACGGTCGCCTCCCGGGTCAGTCCGGGATGGGCCAGCAGGCGCGTGTAGAAGGTGGGCACGCCCATCATCACGGTCGCGCCGGACAGCCCCTCCAGCACCGCCGCCTCGTCGAAGCGGTTGAGCCAGACCATGGGACAGCCCGACAGGAAGGCGCAGTGCAGGGCCACGAACAGGCCGTGGACGTGGAAGATGGGCAGGGCGTGCAGCAGCACGTCATCGGGCGTGAAGCCCCAGGCCTCATGCAGGGCCAGGGCGTTGGCCGCCAGGGCCCCGTGGGTCAGCATGGCCCCCTTGGACCGGCCCGTCGTGCCGCTGGTGTAGATGATGGCGGCCAGATCGCCCGCAGCGCGGGGCTCGATCCGGGGATCCGGCGCCAGATCGGCGGCGCCGGCCACGAAGCCTTGGGCATCCTGGATGAAGATGGCCGGCTTGGCGTCATCGAGGAAGTACTGGACCTCGGACGGGGTGTAGGCCGCGTTGAGCGGCAGGAAGACCGCGCCGATCCGCAGGGTCGCCAGGTAGATGACGACGGCCTCGATGGACTTCTCCACCTGCAGGG
>JADBZH010000056.1 GCA_020402585.1 Phenylobacterium sp.
CGTGCCGCCCGGAACGACGGAACTCGGAAGCCGCATGCGCAATGCGCCTGAGTTCCAGATCGTCGATGAGGTCACCACGGCCGGCTACGTCAACATAATGAATCTGGCGATCACGGCGGGCCTGGGGGCCGGCAACGATGTTCGCTCAGCCTACGCCGCCGAGCTCGCCATCGCGGGCAATTCGGACCAGCTGGTGGACCGGATGAACCGCCTGCTGCTCTCCGGCCAGATGAGCCCGACCTTGCGCGGCCGGGTCCTTTCCGCCGTGAACTCCATTGTCATTCCGGCCTCGCCCCAGTCGGCGATCGACCAGGCGCGACTGAACCGGGTGCGGACCGCCATCCTCCTGGTGATGGCCTCGCCCGAATACCTGGTGCAAAGATAGGGCGGCGATCATGAAACCCATGTCCCTCCAGTCCCGCCGCCACTTCCTGAGGATGATGGCCGCCGCCGCTCCCTTGGGGGCTGCGGCGCCCTTCGCCTTGCAGATGGCCACCATGGGATCGGCCGCAGCCCAGTGCGCGCCGACGGACTACCGCGCCCTAGTCTGCATCTTCCTCTTCGGAGGCAATGACAGCCACAACATGCTGCTGGCGACCGACACCGGCTCCTGGAACCGATACTACGCCGCCCGCAACCTGGGCGTGGATCCCATCGCTTTGATGCCCGTCGGCACTCCGCCGGCGGCGGTGGGGTCTGTCTCCCCGGTGACAGGGCGCACGGTCTCCCGGACCACTCCCGAATTCCTGGGCGGGGTCCTGCCCATCACCCCTCGGACGCGGAATCCGATCCCGGCCGGAACGGTGGCCAGCAACCGGACCTTTGCGGTCCATCCCAGTCTCGCGCCCCTGTTCTCCATGCCGGGCAATCCCTGGTCCGCCGGCCGGCTCGCGGTCATGGCCAATACCGGGCCCCTGGTCGTGCCGACGACCAAGACCCAGTACGCCACGCGGTCTGTCAGCCTTCCGCCCAACCTGATGTCGCACAACGACCAGCAATCCATCTGGCAGTCGGGCGCCGCAGAGGGCGCGCGGCGGGGGTGGGGCGGCCTCATGGCCGACACCATGCTCGCCCAGAACGGATCGAACGCCGTTTTCACGGCCATCTCCACCGCGGGTAACGCCGTCTTCCTCTCCGGCGACGCGGTGGCCCAGTACCAGCTCACCACAGCGGCCCAGCCCGCCATCCGGATCAACGCCGCCACTGGCCCGACGTTGAACGGATCCTCCACCGCCGTCGCCCGCCTGCGCGAGATCGTGCGGGATACGGGCCCGACCAGCTATTTCGGGCAGGACTACAACAGCATTGTCCGGCGCTCCATGGACGCCGCCGACGCCGTCAACACGGCCTTCGCCACCCCTACAGCCACCGGGATCGCGGCCCCGCCCCCCTACGTCAATCCGGTGACCGGGGCGACGGAGACCAATAACCTCGCCACCCAGCTGCAGACCGTTGTCCGGTCCGTGGCCGCGGCGCCGGCTCTTGGGATCACCCGCCAGGTCTTCTTTGTCAGCCTGGGCGGCTTCGACACCCATGACGTCCAGAACCAGGTGCATCCGAACCTTCTGGCCAGGGTCGCCCACGCGATGGCCTACCTCGACACGGCCCTCGGCAATATCGCCGGCCTGAACATGCGGAGCAATGTCACCGCCTTCACCATGTCGGACTTCAACCGGACCTTCACGACCAACGGGGACGGCACCGACCACGCCTGGGGCGGCCATCACCTCATCATGGGCGGCGCGGTGAAGGGACGCGACATGTATGGCCAGTTTCCTACGGTGGGCGTCGACCAGTCCGGCTTCGTCAATCCGGACATGAGCGGCAACACCATGGTGCCGACCACGTCGGTCCACCAGTTCGCCTCGACCTTCGGCCGGTGGTTCGGCCTCTCCGACGCCCAGCTGCTGACCCTGCTTCCCTACCTCGCCAACTTCTCGAACCGGAACCTCGGCTTCATGATCTGAGGCCTCAGGGCGCAGGCCGGGCTGGACCCGGCAGGGGCGCGCGCCGAGCGGTTCCGCCACCCGGCAGGGTGACCACGAAGTCGCTGAGCCTCAGGTCCGGGGTCATGTAGTCCGTGGAAATGTACTGCGCGCCCGAGGCGAAGGCGGCGGCGGGGCGGCCGCGGTCGCCGGTCCGGGCCTCGACCGTGTCCGCGTCGGCCCGGGTGCGGACCACCATCCCTCTTCCCAGCGCCTCCACGATGCGGAGCGCATCCCTGGCCGGCTCGTTCAGGGTCACATAGGCCGCATAGGGCGCATCGAAGCGATCCGTGTTCACGAAGGCGGCGCGTCCCTCCAGCGAGGGCCTGTCACGCGCGTAGAGCGCCACCTTCTTCGGCCCCTCATCGACCGCGAAGAACACCTTGCCCCGGGCGGACCCGATCGACGGCCACCCGCCCCGGCGAACGGCCTCGGCCAGGGTGGCCTGGCTGGCGCGAACCTGGTCCGGGGTGATCAGGCGCGAGGCCCCGAAGACGGCGCGGATCTCCGCATCCACCTCGTCCATGCCCGCGGCGTCGAAGGGCAGGAGGGGCGTGGCCCCTGGAACCGTGATCTGCTCGTCCTTGAGGTTCATCATGATCAGGAGGGGCAGGTGATCCGGGTTCCTGTCGGACCAGGCGCGCACCTCCTCCAGGCAGGCCCGGAAGGTCGGGCAGACGCTGCGGTAGTCGATGTCCGGGACGTGCATGACCTTCAGGCCCGGCGACGCCATCGGTCCGGCGTCGTAGTCGCCGCCGCCGGCCATGCGCAGGCCCAGAGGTCGGGTCCAGCGACCGCCTTCGGGATCGCGCACCAGGTCCAGCTCCAGCTGCCGGGCGCCGGCGTCCAGCTGGGCGGTCAGGGTGGGATGACTGTAGTCCAGGCTGTCCGCCGTCCTCGGGCTCGCCGCCCGCAGCAGCTTCATCTCGGCCGGAGCGATGGGCTCCTTGTAGCTGTTGTGGGTGCCGACGACCTGCAGGGCCGTCATGGGCAGGGCGTCCACGGCGGCCCGCAGACAGCCCGGTTCCCCTGAGGGCCGTTCCAGGTCGCATCCGGTCGCCGCGACGGCGGCGGCGGCGAGCAGGGCGGTGATCATCGGGCGACTCCTCTGTCCTGGCGGTCAGCCTGCCAGAGGTCTGTGACGGGTTGAAGCGCTTAAGCCGCGGGGCGCGTTCCCGCCGCCAGGGCGTCGTAGCGGTAGAGCCCGTCCATCGTCGAGCCCATGCCGAGGCCCGCCCCCATCACGAGGTTGCGGGCCCAGCTGAACGGCGGGGGCAGGTGGTAGATCGTCGCGTTTCGCCGGGAACCCGCCTGGATGCCGGCAGTCCTCGTCCGGCGCAGGGCGGCGTAGCGCTTCAGGGCTGCGGGTATGCCGGCGCGTCCGCATCCCGCCAGGCAGCCGGCCAGGACGGCGGCGTCCTCTATGGCCATGCAGGCGCCCTGGGCCATGAAGGGCAGTGTGGGGTGGCAGGCGTCTCCCAGAAGGGTCACCGCCCCGCGGCCCCATTCCGGCAGGGGATCCCGGTCGAACAGGGCCCAGCGGAAGCAGCCGTCCTCGGGTGCGGCCTCGACGATCCGTTGCACGGTGGGATGCCAGCCGGCGAAGTCCCGGCGCAGGTCCGCCGCCTCGCCGCGGCTGGACCAGGACTCTTCGCGCCAGTCGTCCCGTTCGACCACGCCGACAAAGTTCACCAGGGTCCCGCCCCGGACGAAGTAATGGACGAAGTGGGCCCCCGGACCCATCCACAGGCTGGCGACGGGCCGGATGCCGGCGTCCTTCAGGCGCTCGGCCGGGACCAGGCCGCGCCAGGCGACCTGGCCGGTGAAGCGGGGGGCGGCGGGGCCGAACAGGGCCTCGCGCACGACGCTGCGGATGCCGTCGGCGCCGACCAGGATGTCCGCCTCCAGCCGCTCGCCGGAAGCCAGGACCAGGGCCGGCGTCCCGTCGCTGGCGCAGGCAACGACCTCCGATCCGAGCCGCAGGGCGATGCCCGCCTCCGCCCGGCACGCCTGTTCCAGCACGGAGATGAGGTCCGCCCGGTGCATGTGGAAGTAGGGAAAGCCGTACCTTTCCCGCGCGCTCTCGCCGAGGGGGGCCTGGCTGATCTCCTGTCCCCTGCGCCAGCCGCGGGCCTCGACGGCCTCCGGGCGGAAGGCGAGGGCGGAGAGCTCCGCTTCCAGGCCGAGGTTGAACAGAACTCGCGTGGCGTTGGGTGAGACCTGCAGCCCCGCCCCCACCTCGCCCAGGGCCTGCGCCTGCTCGACAACCGTCACAGACAGCCCCGCCCGGGCCAGGGCCAGGGCCGCCGTCAGCCCGCCGACGCCCGCGCCGACGACGACGGCGGAGAGCGGCGCGCCGGCGTCCTGGTGCACCTAGGCTTCCAGCAGGCTGCGCAGCATCCAGGCGGTCTTCTCGTGGACGTTGATACGCTGGGTCAGGACGTCCGCCGTCGGCTGGTCCCGGGCGGCGTTCACCACCGGGAAGAGGTTCCGGGCGGTGCGCGCCGTGGCCTCCTGGGCGACCACCAGCTGTCGGACCATCTCATTGGCGTCCGGCACGCCCTCCGGCTCACGGATTGATGTGAGGCGCGCGAATTCGCCATAGGTGCCCGGCGCCGGGAAGCCCACGGCGCGGATGCGCTCGGCGATGACGTCGATGGCGTTCCACTGCTCGGTGTACTGGCCCATGAACATGGCGTGCAGGCTGTTGAATTGCGGTCCCGTCACGTTCCAGTGGAAGTTGTGGGTCATCAGATAGAGGGTGTAGCTGTCCGCCAGCAGGGCCGAGAGGCCCTCGGCGATCGCGCGCCGCTCTGTCAGGGGAATGCCGATGTCGATGGGCGGGGGCGAGGGGGCTGCGGGCATGGCTCGGGGTCTCCGGGTTGCAGGGCGAAGACTATCTGGGATCGTTACGTCCCGTCGTCAAACGCCGTCGATGAGGCAACCTCGCAGAGAGGGGCCTCTCACCCCCGACGAGCGGTCATCACCAGCCAGTTCATCACCTCCGGGCGCCACTCGCAGACCATCAGCCAGCGCTCGAAGGAGGACAGCTTGCCCAGCATGGGGAAGGCGGCGGGATCGCGCGGTCCCTCCCGGATCAGCGCGACCTCATGGGTCGCGGCAAAGCGCGTCCGGAGCGTTTCTGTCAGGGTGCGGTCGGTGAAGTCATGGCACTCGACGATGATGTCGCAGTGCGCCAGGGGCTCGGCCGCCTCCAGAAGCGTCGTCTCATAGCCCTCGCAGTCCACGACGAGCAGGGGCGCGCGGGCGGCTTGCACCAGGGCCCGAAGGTCGCCGGGCTGGCAGAGGCCGCGCACTTCGAAGGGCCCCTCGACCCCATTGGCGGTCGCCGAGTTCCGGCAGATCCCCTGCGCCTTCTCGTCGATGTCGAAGGCCACCACCCTCACCCCGGGCGCCCGTCGGGCCAGCCCCACGGCGTAGTACCCTTCTGCGCACCCGACGTTCACGATGAGGTCGGGCTTCCGCGCCAGGCCCGCCTCCACCGCCTCGTGCAATTCGGCCTCATAGACGCCGAGGAGCTTTGCGGAGGCGTCGCCGTCGCCCCAGCTGGCTTCCGCTGGGAGGATCATGTCCTTGAAGGGGCCGCTGATGACCTTGCCGGAGGAGACCCGGGCCAACTGGGCGGTCAGGTCTGCCAGGCGGGTCTTTGCCGCGAGGGTCGAGATCTGCCGAATCGAGCGTGGGTAGTCTGGCGGTTGCATCAGCCTATTCCCCGTGAAAGCCGATGAAGACCGCGGCCTCGTCCACCGACTTGCGGTTCGAGACCACGGCGTTGGCCGGGAAGCTGTCGTCGGGCCAGCCCATGGCGATGCAGATCATGATGACCTGGTCATCGGGGATGCGGGCGTGCTCGCGGACCACGGGCGACTGCATGATGCCCTGGCTGTTGATCACGCAGCCCAGGCCCCGGGACCAGGCGGCGTTGACCAGGCAGTTGGTCACCGCGCCGCAGTCGAAGGGTCCGATGTCGCCGCCGTGGATCGACCGGTCGTAGGTGACCACGATGGAGACCGGGGCGTCGAACTGGCGGAAGCCCCGCAGCACCCAGTCCTGCCGCTTGGCCTTGTCCTCACGCTCGATCTCCATGGCTGCGAACAGCTGCTTGGCGATCTCGATCTGCCGCTCCCGGTGGGCGCCGTCGTAGGCGCCGTGGCTGCGGAATTCGCGGGAGTCCGGCACGCCGGCCAGGTTGCGCTCGGTATTGCCGGCGCGGATGGCGTCCAGCACTGGCCCCGAGACGACGTAGAAGTTCCAGGGCTGGGTGTTCAGCGAGGAGGGCGCGCGCATGGCCAGCTCCAGCACCTCGCGGATCACGGCCTTGGGCACCGGCTCCGGCTTGAATCCGCGGATGCTCCGCCGGCCCTTCACAACCTCGTCGAACTGCATGTCGTCTCTCCCCCGGGCCGGCTGGCCTTCAGATATCGAACCCATGATCCTCAAGCCAGGCCTTCACAAGGCCGACGGCCTCGCGGCCCAGCTCCGGCTGGTCCTGGTAATAGTGGGTGGCGCCCGCAATCTCGTGGAAGCGCCGGTCCTCGTGGCCGATAGCGTCGAACAGCCGCCGGGCGTGGCTGGGCGTGCAGGCGTCGTCGGCGCTGTTGTTGATCACCACGACGGGCGCCTTCACCCGCGCCAGGCAGGCCGGGGCGTCGGCCCGGGCGTCGTCCAGACTCCACTGCGAGAGCCAGCTGCGCAGGGTGGAAAAGCGGGCGAGGCCGATGGGGCTCATGTTCACGACGCGCGGATCGCCCAGGTAACAGACGCCCGGCGCCCGGTCGTTGGGGTCCACCGCCGGGTCCAGCCAGCGCGGATCGGCCATGGTGCCATGGACGACGAAGCCGAACTCCTCGTCCGGGCGCCCCGTCTGGCGAAGGTGCTCCAGCCTGGCCTTCACCCAGGCGGTGATGCGGCGGTTCCGCGCCGTCTGGGCCTCCCGGTAGCGGGCCAGGAAGGCCTCGGAATAGGGCGGGCGCACGACCTGGCCGTAGAGGTCGAGCTCGGGATCGCGCCGCTCCGGATCGACCTCGTCCAGGATCGAGGCGTCCAGCCACTCGGTCAGGGTGCCGTGGCGCGAGACATGGGCGGCCATCAGGATGATCCCGTCCGCCGGGACCAGGCGCGCGTCCACCAGCGACAAGGGATCCCCCGCCGGCGTGTGGGTGAGGGAAGGCTGCTCGGCCTCGGCCTGGTAGAAGGCCGACAGGGCGCCGCCGCCGCTCCAGCCCAGCAGGATGACCTTCGCATAGCCCAGCTTCTCCCGGGCGTGGCGCACGGCCGCCCCGAGGTCCAGGGCGACCTTCTCCATGATCAGGGCGTTGTCGACGCCGCGATAGCGACTGTCGGCGGCCAGGATGTGCACCCCGGCCTCGGCGAACAGGCGCATGACCGGCAGGCCCGCCGTCCCGCCGATGGGGTGCATGGTGACCAGCACCGTGTCCGAGGGTGTCTCCGGCCGGATCAGGGTGGCCCCGGTCGCGACCAGTCCCACCGCCCCGCCGTAGGTGTCCTTGAAGGCGGAGGGATCGCGCGAGACGATGGTGATGGGCGTCCGGGTGACGGCCGGGCGTGCGCTCATTCCGCCGGGTCCGCCGCCACCTTGCGCACCGGCGGCTCATTGTAGGACGCCCGGGCCACATAGACCTCGTCGGGCATCTCCAGCAGCTTCTCGTAGAGCGCCGGCGGGTATTTCAGGTGCGGCTTGGCGGGGTCAAAGGCGGGCTGGGGCGTCTCGGGCCGGGCCCCCGGGCCGGTGGGCGGGCTGCGGAAGGCGGCCAGCTCCTCGGCGGAGATCCCGGCCAGGGCCACCACCTCGGGATCGATCCACTCGTCGGGGTCGGGGGGGCTGAGCGAGGTGGAGATCTCCAGGTTCAGCCCCTCGGGCCCGGCGAAATAGATCGACTGGCAGAAGCCGTGGTCCACCGGCCCGAAGACCGGCACGCCGTTCTGGCGGATGCGGTTGCGGAAGGCCATGAGGTCTTCCATCGACTCCACGTTGAAGGCCACGTGCTGCATGGTCCCCGGCGCCGAGGCGCCGCCCCCGTGGGCCGCGTGGCTGGAGCCCAGCTCGCTCCTGCCCCTGGCGTTGTCGGGCATGGCGACGAAGGCCACAGAGGCGTTGTCGTCCAGCTCCAGGAAGCCGTGCCAGGCGCCCGGCACCCCGTGCATCCAGAACAGGGCGGTCAGCCGCATGCCCAGCACCTCGCTGAAGAAGGCGATCTGCCCCTTCATGTCGGTCGTGCTGAAGGCCAGGTGGTGCAGTCCGCGAAGCCTGGACATGGGATTTCCTCCGGGTCGGGCCTATTTGCGGCCGCTGGTGGGAATGTCGCGGAACGCAACGTCCTTGTCGACGCGGATGTCGCCCGGCAGGCCCAGGACCCGTTCGCCGATGATGTTGCGCAGGATCTCGTCCGAGCCGCCCTCGATGCGGGTGGCGGGCGAGCGCAGCAGCATCTGCTGGAAGCGGGCGTTCATGGGCGAGGACTCGTCCTGGATCGCACCGGACTGACCCTGGATGTCCAGGGCGAACATGGCCAGCTCCTGCATGGTGGCGCCGGCCACCAGCTTGCCGATGGAGTTTTCCGGCCCCGGGGTCTGGCCCTTGGAGAGGGCGGTGATGGCCCGCATGCCGGTGTACTTCAGGCCGCTCTGCTTCACGGCGAACTGGGCCAGGCGCGAGCGCACCGAGGCGTCGTCCACCGCCGGCTGGCCGTCGATCTCGGCGGACAGGCAGAACTCGAACAGCTCGGGGAAGCCTGTCGACATGCCCGAGCCGATGGACAGGCGCTCGTTCATCAGGGTGGTCAGCGAGACCTCCCAGCCCTGGCCGACGGCGCCCAGGCGCTGGTCGTCCGGGATGCGCACGTCGGTGAAGTAGACTTCGTTGAAGCCCGACTGGCCGTTGGCCTGCTTGATCGGCCGCACCTCGACGCCCGGGGTCGACATGCTCAGGAAGAACATGGTCAGGCCCTTGTGCTTGGGCGCATCCGGGTTGGTCCGGGTGATCAGCAGGCCCCACTGCGAGTGCTGGGCGCCGCTGGTCCAGATCTTCTGGCCATTGATGATCCAGTCGCCGGAACCGTCGTCCGCCTTCACCGCGCTGGTGCGCAGGCCGGCAAGGTCCGAGCCTCCGGCCGGCTCGGAGAAGAGCTGGCACCAGATCTCCTCGCCTGAGGCCAGGGGCGGCAGGAGCCGGCGCTTATGTTCCTCGGAGGCCCAGTCCATGACGGTCGGGCCGCACATGCCATGACCGATGATGAAGGGGCTGGAGAGGGAGCCATAGACGCCTTCCTCCTGGCCCCAGATCACCCGCTCGATCGGGGTGCGGGCGGCGCCGCCGTACTCCTTGGGCCAGTGCAGGCAGGCCCAGCCGGCCTCGGCCTTCTTCTTCTGCCAGGCCTTGCTGGCCTCCATCGGGTCTTCGCTGTCGATGCCGCTGGAGGCGAAGCCGGCGCGCTTCAGCTCGGCTTCAAGGTGCTTCGGCGCATTGGCGTCGATCCAGGCGCGGGCCTCGGCGCGGAAGGCGGCTTCTTCGGGCGTGTCTTCGAAATCCATGGTCGGGACTCCTTCAGGCGGCTTGGGTGTTGGCGCCCTGCAGGCGCGTGATCAGCATGTCTTCCCAGGTCCACAGCGACCCGAGGGCGAGGGCCAGCGCGTTGGAGCGCCGGTAGAAGAGGTGGCAGTCGAAGGCCCAGGTGAAGCCCATGCCGCCGTGCACCTGGATGTTGTTCTTGGCGCAGTGCTGGAAGGCCTGGGTGGCCGAGACCCGCGCCGTGGCCGCCGCCACCGGCAGCTCCGAGCTGCCCGAGGCCAGGGCCCAGGCGCCGTAATAGCAGTTCGACCGCGCCAGGGTGGCCGAGACGTACATGTCCGCCAGCATGTGCTTGATGGCCTGGAAGGAGCCGATCTGGCGGCCGAAGGCCATGCGGTCCAGGGCGTAGTCCCGGGCCATCTCCAGGGCCCGGTCTGCGCCGCCCACCTGCTCGAAGGCCATCAGGATGGCGGCCCGGTCCATGACCTGGCTGGCGATGGCCCAGCCCTCGCCCTCGCCGCCCAGTCGCTCGGCGGGAGCGCCGTCGAAGGCCAGGTGCGCCTGGCTGCGGGTCGGGTCGATGGAGGTCAGGGTCTCCCGGGTCACGCCGGGACCGTTCAGGTCGACGACGAAGAGGCTGACCGCCTGCTCGCCCCGGCCGGCGCCCGAGCGGGCGGCGACGATGGCGAGGTCGGCGATGTCGCCGTCGGCCACAGGCGACTTGGCGCCGCTCAGCCGGCCGTCGCGTACGGAGGCGGCGACCTTGTCGGCGGTCATCCGGCCCTGGCCCTCGACGAAGGCGAAGGTCCCGACGGCCTCGCCGCTGGCGAGCCGGGGCAGCCAGGCCGCCTTCTGGGCCTCGGTCCCCGCCTGCAGCAGGAACTCGGCGGCCAGGTAGATGGACGAGGCGACCGGAACCGGCGCCAGGGCCCGGCCCAGCTCCTCCGCCGCCAGGCAGAGCTCCAGGTGCGAGAGGCCGACACCGCCATAGGCCTCAGGGATGGCGACGCCCAGCACCCCCATCTCGCCCAGCCCGCGATAGAGCTCGCGGCTGAAGGGCGCGCCGCCCTCAAGTCCGCTGCGCACCACGGCCGGGGTGCACTTCTCGCTCAGGAACCGGCGGATCTGGTCCTGCAGCTGCTTCTGGTCGTCGGAGAAATCGAGGTTCATGCGTCTTCCGTCCCGTGCGATCCCCGCTGGCGGGGGACCTTGCGCCCATTTCGAAGGGCTGACCCTACGCCAGTCAAGCTTCAACCGGGACGAAGGCCCCGCCGCCGCCTCCCTCAGTCCGCCAGCGACAGGATCTGGTCCACCACCGCCGCAAGCTTTTCGTCGATGACGTGGAGATAGGCCTTCCAGTCGTCCATGTGGCCCAGGTCCTCGGCCCCGTCCGACACGCCGCGCAGGCCGGCCAGGGGCACGCCGTGGGCCATGCAGGCGCGGGCTACCGCGAAGGTCTCCATGTCCACCATGTCGGCGTCGATGGCGTCGTAGGCGGCGCCCGAGATCACCGCCCCGCCGGTGGACAGGCGCACGGCCGGCAGGTCGGGCAGCAGCACCTTCAGCGGCAGCTCCCGGGGCAGGTCGAGATAGGGCGTCAGGCCGGCGGGAATCCCCAGGGGCGAGGCGTCAATGTCGCGATAGCTGACGCTGGCCACCTGGTAGACCCCGGTCTGCTCAAGCGTCCGCGATCCGGCCGAGCCCAGGCAGACCGCCAGGTCCGGGGTCTCGCCCCTCGCCTCCAGCCGGGCCAGGGTGGCGCCCACCGCCAGCCCCGCCTCCACCGGCCCCACTCCCGTCATCAGGGGCGTGAAACGGGCGCGAAGGGCCGGCCCGTACTCCGGCGGGGCGGCCATGATGAAGAGGATGCGGCGATTTCCGGACTGGACGAGCTTCATGCCCCCATCCTGCCCCGGATCGCTTCGGGTGTCAGCGCCTGCGGTCAGGCCCGGCGGCACCGCTCCGAGCAGTATTTCACCTCGTCCCAGACCTTCTCCCACTTCTTGCGCCAGGCGAAGGGGCGGCCGCAGACGGGGCAGGTCTTGGTCGGCAGGTCGGCCTTGCGCCGCGCCTTCACAGGCCCAGCTCCGCGAGGCAGGCCGCAGCGTCGGCGCGGATCTCCCGCCGCCGGTCCTCGCCCATGCGCTCCAGGGTGCGCACCGACTGGGCCATGCGGGGGTTGGAGGCGAACCGCGCCGCGTGGCGGTCGATGAAGTCCCAGTAGAGCCGGTTGAAGGGACAGGCGCCCGTCCCGCTCCGCGCCTTCACGTCGTAGGCGCAGCCGCTGCAATAGTCAGACATCCGGTGGATGTAGGACCCGCTGGCGGCATAGGGCTTTGAGCCCAGCAGGCCGCCGTCGGCGTACTGGCTCATGCCCAGGGTGTTGGGCGCCTCCACCCACTCGAAGGCGTCCGCATAGGCGCCCAGGTACCACTCATGCACCGCGTGGGGGTCCACCCCGGCCAGCAGGGCGAAGTTGCCCGTCACCATCAGCCGCTGGATGTGGTGGGCGTAGGCCAGGTCCAGGGTCTGGCCGATGGCGGCCTTCAGGCAGGCCATGTCCGTCCGGCCCGTCCAGAAGAAGTCGGGCAGGGGCCGGCGCGCCTCCAGGGCGTTGCGGAAGACATAGGCCGGGCCCTCACGCCAGTAGACGCCGCGTATGTATTCCCGCCAGCCGATGACCTGCCGGATGAAGCCCTCGGCGGCGTTGAGGGGAACGCCTCCCGCCCGCCAGGCCGCCTCCACCGCCTCGCAGACCTCCAGGGGCGCCAGAAGGCCGATGTTGAGGTAGGGCGAGAGCACCGCATGGTGCAGGTAGGGCGAGGCCGCCAGCATGCCGTCCTGGTCGTCGCCGAAGCCGGGCAGGGCGGTCTCGACGAAGTGGGCCAGGCTCGCCAGGGCCTGCTCCCGGGTGACCGCGAAGCGAAAGTCCTCCAGGCCGCCGAAGCCGTCCGGAAAGCGCTGCGCGACCAGGTCCAGCACCTCGCGGGTCACGGCGTCGGGTGCATGGCGCAGGGGCTCGGGCAGGAAAAGCCCCCCGGCCGGCGGCGAGCGGTTCTCCGCATCGAAGTTCCAGCGCCCGCCCACCGGGGCGTCGCCGTCCATCAAGAGGCCGGTCCGCCGCCGCATCTCGCGGTAGAAGAACTCCATGCGCAGGGCCTTGCGGCCTTCCGCCCAGGCCTCGAAATCGGCGTGAGAGGCGACGAAGCGGTCGTCCTCGAGCAAGGTCACCGGCACGCCGAGGGAGGCCGCCCAGCCGTCGGCCTCCAGGCGAAGGCGCCATTCCCCGGGCTCGGTCAGGACAACGGCTGAAGCGCCATGGCGGCGCACCGCCCGCTCCAGCTCGCCGCCCAGGGTCCCTGTATTGTCCCCGTCGTCCAGCCGGACGAAATCGACCTTCCAGCCGGCGGCCGTCAGTGCAGCGGCGAAGTGGCGCATGGCGGCCAGGACCAGGACGATCTTCTTCCGGTGATGGCGGACATAGGTCGCCTCGCCCATGACCTCCGCCATCAGCACCACCGTGCGCGCGGGGTCACGCCCGCGCAGGGAGGAGACGCCAGCCGTCAGCTGGTCCCCGAGGATCAGGACGAGGTCGGTCATGGGGCGACTATGCCACGAAAGGGGCGGGTCCTCACCAGGGCACGACCTGACCCTCGGGGTCGAAGAAGCCGCCGGTGGCCGAGGCGGGGAGGGCGTCGAGAACGGCCAGCAGCTTGCGCGCCGCCATCTCGGGCGGCTGGGCCCTGTCGTCGTCGCCCACGATGGGGGCCGACAGGCCGGTGGCCACGGTGCCCGGGTGCAGGGCCACGCACAGGGCCTCGGGATTCCGCCGGGCCAGCTCGATGGCGGCGGTGTGCACCAGCTGGTTCAGGGCCGCCTTCGAGGCGCGGTAGGCGTACCAGCCCCCCAGGCGGTTATCGCCAATGCTGCCCACCCGGGCCGACAGGGCGGCGAAGACGCAGCGGCCCCGCCGGGGCAGGAGGGGCGCCAGGTGCTTCATCACCAGGGCCGGCCCGGTGGCGTTCACGGCGAAGGCCAGGGCCATGGCCTCGGGATCGATCCGCGACAGACTCTTTTCCGGCGTGAGGCCCGGCCCGTGCAGGACCCCGGCGGCGTGGAGGACCAGCCTCAGCTCCCCGGCGGACGCGGCCTGTCCGAGGGCCGCGGACACAGAGGCTTCATCCAGGAGGTCCAGGGGCGGATTGCTGCGCCGTCCCAGGCCGATGACGCGGCTGAACCGCTCCGACGCCTCCAGTTCGCGGACAAGCGCCGAGCCGATTCCACCCTCGAAGCCGATGACGAGGGCGACGGAGGCCGGGGAGGGCGGTGCAGGATCAGGCAGGTCGGTCTCTCCGTGGAGGTGCGTGCGGGCATGTGGACGCCGGGCCCGACGCCCGCAATACTCCCTCCATGCTCTCCCGGCGATCCCGCTACGCCCTGCGCGCCCTCATCCATCTCGCCCAGCGGGAGGCGGAGGGGCCCGCCTCCATCGCCGAGATCGCCCGCCTGGCCTCGGCGCCGCGCAAGTTCCTCGAGGCCATCCTCCTGGACCTCAAGAACCATAACCTGCTGGTGTCCAGCCGGGGCCGGTCCGGGGGCTACCAGCTGGCGACCGCCGCCGAGGCGATCAGCTTCGCCGACGTGATCCGGGCCCTGGATGGCCCGCTCGCCCTGGCGCCCTGCGCGTCGAAGACGGCCTACCGTCCGTGCGAGGCCTGTCCGGACGTGGCGACCTGCCCGGTCCATCCGGCCCTGGTCGCCGCGCGGGAGGCGGTGGCCGCCGTCCTGGAGGGCTGGACCCTGGCCCGGGCGGCCCGCGAGGCGCCGCCCTTCCAGATTTCCTGATCGGCCCCGGACTTTTAATCTATCGCCCCTCTAGGAATTATCGGGCATTGGCCTTCCTTCCCGAAGGAGTGCGCCCTTGGAAGAGTTCCTGCTGTTCGCCCTGGTCGGCTTCCTGGCCCAGGCCGTCGACGGCGCCCTGGGCATGGCCTACGGCGTCGTGTCCTCCACGGTCCTGCTGAGCGTCGGCGTGCCCCCGGCTGCGGCCTCCGCCAGCGTTCATGCTGCGGAGGTCTTCACCACCGCGGCCTCGGCGGGCTCTCATGCCTGGCACCGGAATGTGAACTGGAAGCTGTTCGCCCCCCTCGCGATCGGAGGCTGCGTGGGCGGCGCCCTGGGCGCCTTCGTCCTGACCTCCATAGACGGGGCGATCCTGAAGCCCTGGATCACCGGCTACCTGGCCCTGATGGGCGCGGTGATCCTCTGGCGCGCCATCCGCGGCCCGGCGCCGCGCCTCTTTCCGGTGAAGTACAGCGGTCCCCTTGGCTTCTTCGGCGGCCTGTTCGATGCCATTGGCGGCGGCGGCTGGGGCCCCACGGTGGC
>JADBZH010000057.1 GCA_020402585.1 Phenylobacterium sp.
AAAGGGGCGTCCCCGACCTGCGGAGCCGCCCCTTCCGTGTCTTTCAGAGAAGCCCTGGACCTAGAGTCCCAGGCCCTCCTCCTCCGCCTCAACGGCGATCACCTCCGGAAGCGGCTCCATGGCCTCCTCCCGGCTGGCGCTCAACGCCGCATCGCGACGCGCCGCCACCCGCTGAAGGCCACGGAGGAAGGAGCCTGTGCCCGCCGGGATCAGCCGGCCGACGATCACGTTCTCCTTCAGGCCTTCCAGGGTGTCGGTCTTGCCCTGAACGGAGGCTTCGGTCAGCACGCGGGTGGTCTCCTGGAAGGAGGCCGCGCTGATGAAGCTGCGGGTCTGGAGCGACGCCTTGGTGATGCCCAACAGGACGGGCTGGGTGACAGCCGGACGGCCGCCGCGGGCCTCGGCCTTGGCATTCTCCTCCATGATCTCCGTCATGTCGAGGTGATCGCCCTTAAGCAGGCCGGTGTCGCCAGGCTCCAGGATCTCGCCCTTCTGCAGCATCTGCCGGACGATGGTCTCGATGTGCTTGTCGTTGATCGGCACGCCCTGGAGTCGATAGACCTCCTGGATCTCGTCCACGAGGAACTCGGCCAGGGCCTCGATCCCCTGGATCCGCAGGATATCGTGCGGATCGGGGTTCCCGTCGATCAGGTACTCGCCCTTGCGGATGACGTCGCCGTCATGGACCGCAATGTGCTTGCCCTTCGGAATCAGGAACTCGACAGCCTCGCCGCCATCCTCGGGAGTGATCTTGATCCGGCGCTTGTTCTTGTAGTCGCGACCGAACTCGACGCGGCCGTCCATCTCGGCGATGACCGCGCAGTCCTTGGGCCGGCGGGCTTCGAACAGTTCGGCCACCCGCGGCAAGCCGCCGGTGATGTCCCGGGTCTTGGCGCTTTCGGTGGACATCCGGGCCAGCACCTCGCCAGGGCGGATCTCATCGCCATCGCCCATGGAGAGGATAGCCCCGACCGGCAGGAGGTAGCGGGCCTCGGTCCCGTTGGCGAGGCGGCGATAGGCGCCGGTCTCGTCAAGCACGGCCATCGCCGGCCGCAGGTCGCCGCCCTTGGCGGAGGCCCGCCAGTCGACGACGACGCGGTTGGAGATGCCCGTGGCCTCGTCAGCCTCCTCACGGAAGGAGACGTTCTCGACCAGGTCCTCAAAGCGGACGCGGCCGCCCACCTCGGTGATGATCGGCGTTGAGTAGGGGTCCCACTCGGCCAGCCGCTCGCCGCGCTTGACCTTGTCGCCATCCTTGAGCTTCAGGCGTGCGCCATAGGGCGGCTTGTAGGTCTCGCGATCCTTGCCATCGACCTGGACGCTGAGCACGAGGTTGCGGCTCATGCAGATCAGGGCGCCGTCAGGAGCCACCACGGTGGCGCCGCCGGTGATCCGGACCACGCCGGCGTTGCCCGCCTCGAAGAACGACTGCTCCGCCACCTGGGCCGTACCACCGATGTGGAAGGTCCGCATGGTCAGCTGGGTGCCGGGCTCACCGATGGACTGGGCGGCGATGACGCCGACCGCCTCGCCGATGTTCACCGGGGTGCCACGGGCCAGGTCACGGCCGTAGCAGGCGGCGCAGACGCCCACCTTGGCCTCGCAGGTCAGGACCGAGCGCACGCGGACCGACTGGACGCCCGCGCCCTCGACCACCTCGATCATGTCTTCATCGAAGTAGGCGTCGGCAGGCACGATCACCTCGCCGGTGTCCGGGTGCCGGACGTCCTCGGCCGAGTGCCGGCCCAGGATGCGCGCACCCAGGGAGACGAGGACGTCACCGCCCTCGACCACGGCGTGCAGGGTAATGCCGCGACTGGTGCCGCAGTCTTCCTCGTTGATGATGCAGTCCTGGGCCACGTCCACCAGGCGGCGGGTCAGGTACCCCGAGTTCGCCGTCTTCAGAGCGGTGTCAGCCAGGCCCTTCCGGGCGCCGTGGGTGGAGTTGAAGTACTCCTGGACGGTCAGGCCTTCCTTGAAGTTCGAGATGATCGGCGTCTCGATGATCTCGCCAGACGGCTTGGCCATCAGGCCGCGCATCCCGCCGAGCTGCTTCATCTGGGCCTGCGAGCCCCGGGCGCCGGAGTTGGCCATCATGAAGATGGAGTTGATCTCCCCTTCCCGGCCGGTGGCGTCCTTAGCGGCGGTGGGAATCTCCGCCATCATCTCGTCGGCGACACGGTCCGTGGCCTTGGCCCAGGCGTCAACAACCTTGTTGTACTTCTCGCCCTTGGTGATGAGGCCGTCGGCATACTGCTGCTCGTACTCCTCGACCAGCTTGCGGGTCTCCTCGACGATCGGCTTCTTCCGCTGCGGGATGATGATGTCATCCTTGCCGAAGGAGATGCCGGCCTTGGCCGCCTCTCGGAAGCCCAGGCCCATCATCTGGTCGGCGAAGATCACCGTCGCCTTCTGGCCGCAGTGCCGATAGACGGTCTCGATCAGGTTCCCGATTTCCTTCTTGGTGAGGTTCTTTTCCAGAAGGCGATGACCAACAGCAGGGTGCTGCGGGAAAAGGGCGACAATCTTCATCCGCCCGGGAGTCGTGTCGATCACCTTGCGGACGAGCTCGCCCTCGGGGTTCATCTCCACGTGGCGGGCCTTGATCTTGGTGTGGAGGGTCACCACGCCTGCATCGAGGGCCGCGTCGATCTCGCCCAGGTCCGCAAAGAGCTTGCCCTCGCCGGGCTCGCCGTCCTTGGCCAGGGAGAGGTAGTAGAGACCCAGAACGATGTCCTGCGACGGCACGATGATGGGCCGGCCGTTTGCGGGCGACAGGATGTTGTTCGTCGACATCATCAGGACGCGCGCTTCCAGCTGGGCCTCGAGGCTCAGCGGGACGTGGACAGCCATCTGGTCGCCATCGAAGTCGGCGTTGAAGGCGGCGCAGACCAGCGGGTGGAGCTGGATGGCCTTGCCCTCGATCAGCTTGGGCTCGAAGGCCTGGATGCCCAGGCGGGGGAGGGTGGGCGCGCGGTTCAGGAGGACCGGATGCTCGCGGATCACCTCGTCCAGGATGTCCCAGACCGCCGGCTGCTCTCGCTCGACCATGCGCTTGGACTGCTTGACGGTGCCGGACAGGCCCTTGGCGTCCAGCCGCGCGTAGATGAACGGCTTGAACAGCTCCAGCGCCATCTTCTTCGGCAGGCCGCACTCATGCAGCTTCAGCTCCGGGCCGACCACGATGACCGAGCGGCCCGAATAGTCGACGCGCTTGCCCAGGAGGTTCTGGCGGAACCGGCCCTGCTTGCCCTTCAGCATGTCGGCGAGAGACTTCAGCGGACGCTTGTTGGCGCCCGTGATGACCCGGCCGCGACGGCCGTTGTCGAACAGGGCGTCGACGGCCTCCTGGAGCATCCGCTTCTCGTTGCGGATGATGATGTCGGGAGCCCGCAGCTCCATCAGGCGCTTCAGGCGGTTGTTCCGGTTGATCACCCGGCGATAGAGGTCGTTCAGGTCAGACGTGGCGAAACGGCCGCCGTCCAGGGGCACCAGAGGGCGCAGTTCCGGCGGGATGACCGGGATGACTGACAGGATCATCCACTCGGGCCGGTTCTTGCTCTCGATGAAGCTCTCGATGAGCTTGAGACGCTTGGACGTCTTCTTGAGCTTCATCTCAGAAGTGGTCGTGAGAAGGTCCTCACGGAGCTTGTCGGCCTCCTTCGGCAGGTCGATGGCCTTCAGCAGGCCCTGAACGGCCTCTGCGCCGATCTCGGCGGTGAAGCTGTCGTCGCCGAACTCCTCCTGGTAGCGGAGATAGTCGTCCTCTGAGAGCAGCTGGTGCATCTTCAGGGCCGTCAGCCCTGGCTCAGTGACGATGTAGTACTCGAAGTAGAGGACCCGCTCGATGTCCTTCAGGGCCATGTCCAGCATCATGGCGATGCGGCTCGGCAGGGACTTCAGGAACCAGATATGGGCGACCGGGCTGGCCAGCTCGATGTGACCCATGCGTTCGCGGCGGACACGGGCCAGGGTGACCTCGACGCCGCACTTCTCGCAGATGATGCCCTTGTACTTCATCCGCTTGTACTTGCCGCAGAGGCACTCGTAGTCCTTGG
The DNA here is from genome assembly GCA_020402585.1 of Phenylobacterium sp. Classification (GTDB taxonomy): domain Bacteria; phylum Pseudomonadota; class Alphaproteobacteria; order Caulobacterales; family Caulobacteraceae; genus Phenylobacterium. The sequence goes on from JADBZH010000057.1 coordinate 4,059, forward strand.
TCGGACCAAAGATGCGGGCGCAGAACAGGCCGTCGCGCTCCGGCTTGAAGGTCCGGTAGTTGATCGTCTCAGGCTTCTTGATCTCGCCGAAAGACCAGGACCGGATCTTTTCCGGGCTGGCGAGGGCGATACGGATCCGGTCGAAGGTCGGGGCGGCCTGGACCGGGTTGAAGATATTCAGGACTTCCTGGTTCATGGGTCTTCCAGTTCGTCAGAGATTCCGGGAGCGGATCGGGAGGGACTGACGGCCCCTCCCCCCGCATGTGGGCGACAGGCGGTTTCGCCTCAGGTGTTCTCGAGCTCCACGTTGAGGCCGAGGGAGCGCATCTCCTTGACCAGCACGTTGAAGCTCTCGGGAATGCCCGCCTCGAAGGTATCGTCGCCGCGCACGATGGACTCGTAGACCTTGGTCCGGCCAGCCACGTCGTCGGACTTCACCGTCAGCATCTCCTGCAGGGTGTAGGCGGCGCCGTAGGCCTCAAGGGCCCAGACCTCCATCTCCCCGAAGCGCTGTCCGCCGAACTGGGCCTTGCCGCCCAGGGGCTGCTGGGTGACCAGTGAGTACGGGCCGATCGACCGGGCGTGGATCTTGTCGTCGACCAGGTGGTGCAGCTTCAGCATGTAGATGTAGCCCACCGTGACAGGGCGCTTGAACTGCTCGCCGGTCTGGCCATCGTAGAGGATAGACTGGCCGGAACGGGCCAGGCCCGCCTGCTCCAGAAGGTTCTCGATGTCCTCGATATGGGCGCCGTCGAACACCGGGGTGGCGAAGGGCACGCCCTTCGACAGGTTCCGGGCCAGCTCGACCAACTCCTCGTCCGTATCCGGCAGTTCCTGGTCAGGGCCATAGATGCCCCGGAGGTGGTCGATCAGGGCCTTGCGCTGGCCGCCGTTCTGCCAGGCCTCTAGGACCTCCGCGATCTGGCGTCCGAGGCCGGCGGCGGCCCAGCCCAGGTGTGTCTCGAAGATCTGGCCGACATTCATCCGGCTGGGCACGCCCAGCGGGTTGAGGACGATGTCCACGTTCCGGCCGTCCTCGAGGTAGGGCATGTCCTCGATCGGCAGGATCTTGGAGATCACCCCCTTGTTGCCATGGCGGCCGGCCATCTTGTCGCCGGGCTGGAGCTTGCGCTTCACGGCGACGAAAACCTTGACCATCTTCATGACGCCGGGAGGCAGCTCGTCGCCGCGCTTCAGCTTCTCGACCTTGTCGTCGAAGCGGCGGTCGAGCCGCTTGCGGGCCTCATCGAACTGGCGGCGCATGGCCTCCAGCTCACCCATGGCCTTCTCGTCCTCGAGGGCGATCTGCCACCAGAGGCCAGGCGCCACTTCCGCCAGCTTCTCGGCCGTGATCTCGCCGCGCCCCACGCCCTTCGGGCCGGAGATCGCCGCCTTGCCCGTCAGAAGGGCGCGCAGGCGCGAGGTCATGTTGCGGTTCAGGATCGCGAACTCATCGTCCCGGTCCTTGCCGAGACGCTCGATCTCGTCGCGCTCGATCGCCTGGGCGCGCTCGTCCTTGTCCACGCCGTGGCGATTGAACACGCGGACCTCAACCACCGTCCCGGCGACGCCCGGGGGCAGGCGCAGGGAGGTGTCGCGCACGTCCGAAGCCTTCTCGCCGAAGATGGCGCGGAGCAGCTTCTCCTCCGGAGTCATCGGGCTTTCACCCTTGGGCGTGACCTTTCCGACCAGGATGTCGCCCGGCAGGACCTCGGCGCCGATGGCGACGATGCCGGCCTCGTCGAGGTTGCGCAGGGCCTCCTCGCCGACATTGGGGATGTCGCGGGTGATCTCTTCAGGGCCGAGCTTGGTGTCGCGGGCCATGACCTCGAACTCCTCGATGTGGATCGAGGTGAAGACGTCGTCCCGCACGATGCGTTCGGAGATGAGGATGGAGTCCTCGAAGTTGTAGCCATTCCAGGGCATGAACGCGACCAAGACGTTCCGGCCGAGGGCCAGTTCGCCGAGCTCGGTCGACGGGCCGTCGGCGATCACATCGCCGCTGGCGACCCGGTCGCCCACCCGCACCAGCGGGCGCTGGTTGATGCAGGTCGAGGTGTTCGAGCGCTGGAACTTCTGCAGTCGATAGATATCGACGCCAGACTTCGAGGGATCGCTCTCCTCGGTCGCACGGATCACAATCCGGGTGCCGTCGATCTGTTCGACAACACCGGTCCTGCGAGCAACGACCACGGCTCCGGAGTCCACGGCGACAATGCTCTCCATGCCCGTGCCCACGAGGGGCGCATCCGACTGGATCAGCGGAACGGCCTGCTTCTGCATGTTCGAGCCCATCAGGGCGCGATTGGCGTCGTCGTTCTCGAGGAAGGGGATCAGTGACGCCGCCACCGAAACCACCTGCTTGGGAGACACGTCCATCAGATCGACATCGGCCCTGGGGAGCAGCGAGGGTTCGCCGTTGATCCTTCCGGGAACCAGGTCCTCGACGATCTCGCCGTTCTCGATCTTGATGTTGGCCTGGGCGATCACGTGCTTGGCCTCTTCCATCGCGGACATGTAGACCACCTCGTCGGTGGTTCGGCCGTCCTTGATGCGGCGATAGGGGCTCTCGATGAAGCCGTACTTGTTGACCACCGCATGGGTGGCCAGAGAGTTGATCAGGCCGATGTTCGGACCTTCCGGCGTCTCGATGGGGCAGATCCGGCCGTAGTGGGTCGGATGCACGTCGCGCACCTCGAAGCCCGCGCGCTCACGGGTCAGGCCGCCGGGACCGAGGGCCGAGAGGCGCCGCTTGTGGGTGATCTCAGACAGCGGATTGGTTTGGTCCATGAACTGCGAGAGCTGGGACGAGCCGAAGAACTCGCGCACCGCCGCCGCCGCCGGCTTGGCGTTGATCAGGTCGTGCGGCATGACCGTGTCGATGTCGACCGAGCTCATCCGCTCCTTGATCGCGCGCTCCATGCGGAGCAGGCCGACCCGGTACTGGTTCTCGAGCAGCTCGCCCACCGAGCGCACCCGCCGGTTGCCAAGGTTATCGATATCGTCGATCTCGCCGCGGCCGTCACGAAGGCCGACCAGGGTCTTGAGGACCGCCAGAACATCGTCCTTCCGCAGGACGCGCACATCATCAGGGCAGTCCAGCTCAAGGCGCATGTTCATCTTCACCCGGCCGACCGAGGACAGGTCGTAGCGCTCGGAGTCGAAGAACAGGGACTTGAACATGGCCTCGGCGGCCTCGACCGTCGGCGGCTCGCCCGGACGCATGACCCGGTAGATGTCGAAGAGGGCGTCTTCGCGGGCGGTGTTCTTGTCGATCCGCAGGGTGTTGCGGATGTAGGCGCCCATGTTGACCTCGTCGACGTCGAGGAGGTCGAAGCCGGTGAAGCCCTGGGCCTCAAGCTCGGCGATCACGCCCGGATCCAGCTCGTCGCCGGCCTCGGCGTAGATCTCGCCGGTCTCCATGTTGACCAGGTCGCGGGCCATGTAGCGGCCGGTCAGGGCCTCGGGCGGAAGGAGCAGGCTGGTCAGGCCGGCGTCGGCGAGGCGCTTGGCGTTCCGCGCCGAGATCTTCTGGCCGGCGGGGGCGATCTCCTCGCCGGTATCGGCGTTGACCAGGGCGAAGGCCGGCTTCACGCCCCGCCAGCGGTCAGGCCGGTAGGGGGTGGTCCAGCCGCCCTCTCGCTTCTCGCAACGGACGCTGTCGTAGAAGGTGCCGAGGATTTCCTCGCCATCCATCCCCAGGGCCATGAGGAAGGTCGTGGCCGGCAGCTTCCGGCGACGGTCGATGCGGACATAGACCACGTCCTTGGCGTCGAACTCGAAGTCGAGCCAGGAGCCGCGGTAGGGAATCACGCGAGCGGCGAAAAGCAGCTTGCCGGAGGCGTGGGTCTTGCCCTTGTCATGGTCGAAGAAGACGCCGGGCGAGCGATGCATCTGCGAGACGATCACCCGCTGGGTGCCGTTCACGATGAAGGTGCCCTTCTCGGTCATGAGCGGGATGTCGCCCATGTAGACGTCCTGCTCCTTGATGTCCTTCACGGAGCGGGCGCCGGTCTCTTCGTCGGTCTCGAACACGATGAGGCGAAGCTTGACCTTGAGCGGCGCGGCAAAGGTCATGTCGCGCTGGACGCACTCCTCGACGTCGTACTTGGGGTCCTCGAACTCGTAGGAGACGTATTCGAGGACCGCGCGCTCATTGAAGTCCTTGATCGGGAAGACCGACCGGAACACGGCCTCGATGCCCTCATCCTTCCGGGGCCCCGAGCGCGCCTCGCGCTGCAGGAACTGCTCGTAGGAGGAACGCTGGACCTCGATGAGGTTCGGCATCTGCACGGCTTCGGGAATGCGGCCGAACGACTTACGGATCCGCTTCTTGCCGGTGAAGGACTGAGCCATTGTATTCCCTTGAACAGCGCGCAGGACGGATCCCGGGCGCAGAATGTGCATCCTGTCGTCCACCCTTGAACCCCCGGAAGGCCGGAGGCCGGACGCTGCAGGCCCCCATTTCGCCGGGGGCGTTCCCTCGCGCGGCCGAAGGGCGACTGGCCACGCCTCGGAACAGAGGCGCGCGAAACGGCTGGCCAAGGCCAGTGGAATCGCGAATGGCGGGAGGTAGTCGATTATCCCGCCCAAGGGAAGAGCATGACGTCAAGAAACTGCAACATGAGAAGTCCGGACCGGAGACGCGCGATGGAGCTGATGACGGCGGGCCTGACAGCCGCCCTTTCCCTCCCAGCTATGGCCCGAGCCGAAAGGCCGGACTTCGGACCCTGCGCTGGCTTCATCGCCTCCGCCCCTGGCCGCCGCAGGACCTGGATTCGGGGAGAGGCCCCTGCAGGACGGACGTTCCGGCTGGACAGCCCCTTCCGGGTCGCTTCGGTCTCGAAGATGGTCGCCGCGTCCGTGATCGTCCCGATCGCTACAGGCCTTCCCGGGGGACTCGACGCGGATGTCTCGGACCGGGTCGGGTTTCGACTCCGGCACCCCGCCTGGCCGGAAAGGCCGATCCGTCTGCGACACCTCCTGTCGCACACGAGCGGCCTGAGGAACGGACCGAGCTATCCCGTACCCGCGGGTCAGCTGTTGTCTTCAGCCTTCGCCCCGGGCAGCGCCCAGTTCGATGAGGGCGGATGGTTCGGTCCTCCTGATTTCCCGCCTGGCGCCCGGTTCTCCTACGCCGATGTGAACTTCGCCGTCCTTGCCCAATGGGCGGAGCAGGTCACGGGCCAGCGCTTTGACCATTTGATGCGGGACCGGCTCCTGGCCCCCGCCGGGACGGACGCCGGCTACAACTGGAGCGGCGTGTCACAGGCGGCCCGCCTCAGGGCCGCCCCGGGACTCAGACGCCAGGAAGACGCCTGGGTCGACCAGGTCGACTCCGCACCCCCGCCTGCACCGCGGGCTTCAGTCCTCGCGGCGCCCGAGAAGCCCACCCTTGCCGACACTGATGTCTTGCCGGGCGAGAACGGCTTCGCCTTCTCACCGCAGGGTGGCCTGCGCGCCAGTCTCGCGGACATGGACCGTCTTGCCCGGCGCTGGCTTGCGGAGCCGGAGGCCTTTCAGGCCATGGAGGAACCCGTCTGGCGCCTGGGGCCGGAGGGCGCCGACAACGAAGGCGGGGTGCTCCTGGCTTACGGACTGGGGGTCCAGGTGCTGACCGGGCGGCCGGGCCCGGCGGGGGACGCCTTCTTCGGGCCCGACTCGGCGGACTGGCGAGGCCATCTGGGCGACGCCTATGGCTGGATGACGGGGCTCTTCTGGAACCGTCGGACGGGAGAAAGCCTCGCCTGGGCCCTGAACGGCATGCCCGAGACCAACCGGCCGCCGGGGCGGCTCACTTCGCTGACAACGCCGGAGGAGATCCTCATCGCCGCGGGATTGAAGGCCCTCGGACGCAAAACGGGCCCGGGGTGATCCCCGGGCCCGCCTGAAGGGACGCGAAACCGCGCCGCCAGATTACTTGATCTGGACGGAGGCGCCGGCTTCCTCGAGCTTCTTCTTGACCTCTTCGGCCTGCTGCTTGGAGACGTTCTCGACCACGTTCTGGGGGGCGCCTTCCACCAGGTCCTTGGCTTCCTTCAGGCCAAGGTCCGGACGGACGCCGCGGACTTCCTTGATCACGTTGATCTTCTTGTCGCCACCGGCGGTCAGGACGACGGTGAACTCGGTCTGCTCTTCGACGGCTTCCGCCGGAGCGGCGCCCGCAGCGGCCACGGCGGCGACGGCCACCGGAGCGGCGGCGGAGACGCCCCACTTGTCTTCGAGCAGCTTGGACAGCTCAGCGGCTTCCAGGACGGTCAGGGCGGAGAGGTCTTCAACCAGCTTTTCAAGCTTGGACATGGTTAGGTTTCCTTGGGATCAGGGGATGAGGGGATTTCGGAAAGTGACGGTCAGGCGGCGTCCTTGGCGGCGTAGGCGCCCATGACGCGGGCCAGTTGGCCGGCGGGAGCCTGAAGCACGCCGGCGACCTTGGTCGCGGGCGCCTGCACGAGGCCGATGAGCTTGCTCCGGAGCTGGTCCAGCGACGGCAGGGTGGCCAGGGCCCCCACGCCGGCGGCGTCCAGAACGGTCTCGCCCATGAAGCCGCCACGAATGGCGAGCTTGTCGTTTTCCTTCGCGAACTGGCTGGCCACCTTGGCCGCGGTCACGGGGTCCGGCGCGAAGGCGATGCCGACGGGGCCGGTGAAGAGGGCGTCGCCCGCCTCGCCGAGGGATCCCGCCAGGGCCTTCTGGGCCAGGGTGTTCTTGACCACCTTGAAGTGGGCGCCTTCCTTGCGGAGGCGTCCGCGAAGTTCCGTCATTTCCGCAACGGTCAGACCCAGGTTGTGGGTCACGACCACGGCGCCGGCGCCTGCGAAATCGCCCTTGAGCGTTTCGATGGCGACCTGCTTTTGAGCGCGGTCCATTGCGGTCTCCATACTCGGAACCGGCTTCGGGACCATTCCCGGAGCCGTACACACGCCCGTCAGCCCCCGAGGGGGCCTGGGACGACCTGTCCGTGTGAGAAGCCGCGGCGACGGTCCGCGGCGAGCCGCCGGCCGTTCAACCTCATCTTCCCGTCTCCCCGCGATACCGGAGGGGCTCCTCCGGCGATTACGGTCCCGGTGACCCCGGGACCCCGCAGTTCTTGGACAGGATCGGGGGCGGACCCCCGAACCCGCCGCCTCCCGAAGGAGGGGCGAAACTCTAGAAGGCGCGGTGGCTACACGAAGCGCCGCCGCATGGCAAGACTTGGTCGGGTTTCAGGGGCGCTCGAAGATCGCCGCAATGCCCTGCCCGCCCCCGATGCACATGGTCTCGAGGCCATAGCGGCCCTTCCGGCGGTCCAGCTCCCGCAGGAGGTTGGCCAGGATACGGCCCCCGGTGGCGCCGATGGGATGGCCCAGCGAGATGCCGGAGCCGTTCACGTTCAGGCGGTCGCGATCATCCCAGCCCCAGCCGCGCAGGACGGAGAGGACCTGGGGCGCGAAGGCCTCGTTCAGCTCGACAAGGTCGATGTCGTCCCAGGACATGCCGGTGCGGGCGAACAGGCGCTCCACGGCCGGCACGGGGCCGATGCCCATGCGCGAGGGCTCGCAGCCCGCCGCCGCCCAGCTGACAAACCAGCCCATCGGGTCGAGGTTCAGCTCGGCCAGCTTGTCCTCGGCCACCACCAGGCAGGCGGCGGCGGCGTCGTTCTGCTGGCTGGCGTTGCCCGCGGTGACTACACCGCCCTTCTCGATCGCCCGAAGCTGGCCGAGGGATTCCGGGGTCGCGTCCGGGCGGACCCCCTCGTCCTTGGCGAAGAGGATGGGGTCGCCCTTCTTCTGCTTGACCGGCACCGGAACCAGTTCGTCGTCAAACTTGCCGGCGGCCCAGGCGGCGGCGGCGCGCTGGTGGCTCATGGCGGCGTATTCGTCGCACTCCTCGCGGCTGATCTGGTAATCGCGGGCCAGGTTGTCCGCCGTCTCGATCATGCCCGAGATGACGCCGAAGCGCTCGATGGGCTGGCTCATCACCCGGCCTCGGGCCAGGCGGTCATGCATCGTCACCGAGCCGGCGCGGGCGCCGCTGCGCATGTCGAGGGAGTAGTACTCGACATTGCTCATGCTCTCGACGCCGCCGGCGATGACGACGTCGGCGACGCCCGTCTGCACCATCATGGCGGCGTCGATCACCGCCTGGAGGCCCGAGCCGCAGCGGCGGTCCAGCTGGTAGCCCGGAACCGAGATGGGGAAGTCCGCCGCCAGGGCCGACCAGCGGGCGATGCAGGGCGCCTCCCCGTTCCCGTAGCCCTGGGCGAAGATCACGTCGTCCACCCGGCCCGGATCAACCCCGGTGCGCTCCATCAGCGCGCGAAGGATCACGGCGCCCAGTTCGCCGGCGGTCAGGCTGGCCAGGCTCCCCTGGAACTTGCCCACGGCGGTGCGGATCGGGCTGACAATGGCGGCGCGTCTCATGGGGATCTCCCTGGGCGAAAGGTGCGTTGGCCGAGGAACCCCGGACGGGCCCGGCGGTCAAGCCTCGGACAGCGCCAAGACGTGAAAAGGGGGCGACGCCCTGCGGCGCCGCCCCCCTCTGAAGTCCCGATGAAGCCGGGTCCGACGCCTCAGGCGCTGATCGACCCGGCGTCGATCCGGAAGCCCGGCCCCATGGTGGAGGAAAGGCTGATCTTCTTGATGTAGGTGCCCTTGGCGCCCGAGGGCTTGGCCCTGTTCAACGCATCGACCAGGGCGCGCACATTGGCGGCGATCTGCTCGTCGGTGAAGCTGGCCTTGCCGATGCCGGCGTGGATGATGCCGGTCTTCTCGGTGCGGAACTCGATGGCCCCGCCCTTGGCGTCCTTGACGGCCTGGCCGACATTCGGGGTCACGGTGCCGACGCGGGGGTTCGGCATCAGGCCGCGCGGGCCCAGCACCTTACCCAGACGGCCCACCAGGGCCATCATGTCCGGGGTGGCGATCACCCGGTCGAACTCCATGAAGCCGCCCTGGATCCGCTCGACCAGTTCTTCGGCGCCGACGATTTCAGCGCCGGCGGCCTTGGCCTCGTCGGCCTTGGCGTCACGGGCGATGACGGCGACGCGCACGTCGCGGCCGGTGCCCGACGGCAGGTTGACCACGCCGCGGACCTGCTGGTCGGCGTGACGGGGATCCACGCCCAGGTTCACGGCGATCTCGATGGACTCATCGAACTTGGCCTTGGCGTTTTCCTTGACGAGGCGGATGGCGTCGCCGACGGGGTAGGCGGCCAGGCGGTCGCCGGTCCAGGCCTTGATGCGCTTGGTTTGCCGGGTCATGCGTCAGCCCTCCACGATGGTGAGGCCCATCGAGCGGGCGGAGCCCTCGATGATGCGTGCGGCCGCCTCGATGTCGACGGCGTTCAGGTCCTTCATCTTCTTCTCGGCGATATCCCGCAGCTGAGCGCGGGAAATGCTGCCGGCGACATCTTTGCCAGGAGCCTTTGACCCGGACTTGATGCCCAGGGCCTCCTTGATGAAGTGCGTCGCCGGAGGCGTCTTGGTGATGAAGGTGAAGGACTTGTCCTGATAGACGGTGATCACCGTCGGCAGGGGCGTGCCTTTCACTTCCTTTTCGGTGCGGGCGTTGAACTCCTTGCAGAAGCCCATGATGTTGACGCCGCGCTGGCCCAGGGCCGGCCCGATGGGCGGCGAAGGGGTGGCGGAGCCGGCGGGCACCTGCAGCTTGATATAGCCCAGAATCTTCTTGGCCATCTTCTCCTCTTTGACCGGACGCCCGGTCGGTTGAGCCGTGGTGCGGGGTCAGACTGGCCTCCCCTCCCACGGATTTGAAGTCCCCGGCCCGAAGCCCGGGGACGGTTGTCGGTCAGGCGACTTTCTCGACCTGGCCGTATTCGAGCTCGACCGGCGTGGCGCGTCCGAAGATGGACACCGTCACGCGAAGGCGGGCGCGATCCTCATCGACCTGCTCCACCGAGCCGTTGAAGCTGGCGAAGGGGCCGTCCGTGACCCGAACGGTCTCTCCGATCTCGAAGGTGATGGTCGGCTTCGGCCGCTCCACGCCCTCCTCGATGGCGCCGATGATCCGGGCGACCTCGCGCTCGGAGACCGGCTGGGGCTTGTTCTGGCTGCCCAGGAAGCCCGTGACCTTCGGGGTGTTCTTGATGAGGTGATAGGCCTCGTCGGTGAGCTCCATCTTCACCAGGACGTAGCCCGGGAAGAACTTCCGCTCGGCGTTGACCTTCCGGCCCCGACGAACCTCCACCACGTCCTCGGTGGGAACCAGGATGTCCGAGAACCTGTCCTCGAGACCCTGGGCCCGGGCCTGCTCGCGGATGGCCTCAGCCACCTTCTTCTCGAAGTTGGAGTAGGCGTGGACGATGTACCACTTGTGGCGCGGATTGGCCGCGACGGCCGCTTCGGCGTTCATGGCAGGCTCAACCCCCGTTGGCGAAATTCAAAATGAAGGAAAGACTCCAGCCGAGGATCAGGTCCACGAGCTGAAGGAAGAGGGCGGCGACGACCACCATGATGCCCACGAAGACCGAGGTGATCCAAGTCTCCCGCATCGTGGTCCAGGTGATCTTGCGGCCCTCAGCGCGGACCTCCCGGAGGAACTGGAGCAGGCCGACGCGCTTCTTCGGCGAGTCCCCGGTGGCCAGGGCGGACGACGGGGCCACGGCGGCCGCAGTGCGCGCCGCCCTTTCCTTCATCGCCTGAGGCTTCGAGCCCTTTTTCCTGGCCATGTCCGTTCCTGAAACTCTCTCTTTCCGAACCCGAACCGCCGGATCCCGAACCCTACATAGTCAGCCCGTGGCAGGAGTGGAGGGACTCGAACCCCCGGCCCTCGGTTTTGGAGACCGATGCTCTACCAGCTGAGCTACACTCCTGTGCCCCGGCCCCGGAAGGCGCGGACGCGCCGGAGGAGGGCCCTCGCGGACCCGGTTCTCCGGAGCCGGCTCGTTTAGCAGCGCCTCCCCTGCGGAGCAAGGGGCGCGGTCTTGCCTCCGTCATCTTGAAGTTGAAGGATGAGCCTAGGCGCGCCGCAAGAGTCGCGCTGACGAGGGAGAGAAAAAATGATCCGCCTTCAGGGCCTTCTCGCCGCCGCCGCCATAGGGCTCGGCCTGGCGTCCGCCTCCGGGGTCTCCATGGCCCAGGAGAGAGGGGCCCCGCCGCCGACAGGCGACTACTGGAACACCTGCCGCAACGTCTCGACCATCGGCTATGGCCCCAACGCCGTGGTCACCGCCCAGTGCCAGGACCGCTATGGCCGCTGGAACAACACCAGCCTCCGGGTCGGCAACTGCAACGAGATCACCAATGTCGACGGACGGCTGGAATGTCGGTCCGGCGGCGGCTGGAATGGTGGGAACGCGGGAGGGGGTCGCCCCCCCTACGGACAGCCCCAGGCCACCCTGTACTCAGGCCTGAACTTCAGCGGACAGGCCTTCGACACCACCCGCGAGTACTCGAACCTGCCCGCCTATTTCAATGACAAGGCCCTGAGCCTTCGCCTGGGCGGGCGCACGCCGTGGGAGGTCTGCTCGGATGCGAACTTCCGCGGGAACTGCCAGGTCATTGACCGGGACGTGTCGGACCTGCGTCGCTATGGCCTGGGATTCGCCGTCAGCTCCCTGCGCCCGATCGATGGGCCCGGCGGCGGCTATCCGCCCTATCCGCCGGCGCCCCCGCCGTGGGGGGGTGGTGGCGGCTATCGGCCCTCGACCCTGATGATGTACCCAAGCGTCAACTTCCAGGGCGCGGCGTTCGAGACGCGGAGCGAGTACTCGAACCTGCCCCGGCAATTCAACGACAAGGCCCACAGCCTCAGGATCGTCGGCGGCGGCGCCTGGGAGGTCTGCGTGGACTCCAACTTCCGGGGTCGTTGCCAGGTCTTCGACCGGGATGCGCCGGACCTTCACCGCTTTGGTCTCGCCGAAGCCATCAGTTCGGTTCGCCAGGTCCGCTGACCCCGGCGACCTGACCACGAGAAAAAGGGCCGCGGAGTTTCCTCCGCGGCCCCTGTTGTGTCCCGGCTGGGCCGGGGGATGGGCGAGGATCTACTCGACGATCTTCGAGACCACCCCGGCGCCCACCGTCCGGCCACCCTCGCGGATGGCGAACCGAAGGCCCT
>JADBZH010000058.1 GCA_020402585.1 Phenylobacterium sp.
CCCTCGGGCCGGGTCCCGGCGCTGAAGACCGGGGGGATCGTCATTCCGGAGTCCCTGGCCATCTGCGAGTACCTGGCCGAGGCCTTTCCGGAGGTGAAGCTCTGGCCTCAGGACCCTGACCTGCGGGCTCTGGGACGCGGTGCAGCCAGCGAAATGCACGCCGGTTTCCGGGCCCTCCGCCTTGAGTGCCCCATGGACCTGGCCCGGCCTTTCGAGCCCGTCGCCCTCAGCGACGAGGCGCAGGCGGACATTGCGCGGGTCCGCGCCCTGTGGACCGACCTCCTGGGGCGCAGCGGGGGCCCATTCCTGCTGGGCGACTGGTCTATCGCCGACGCCTTCTTCACGCCGGTGGCGACGCGGTTCCGGACCTATACCGTGGATCCCGGGACGCCGGAGCTGGCGGCCTACATGGACCGGCTCCTGACCTGGCCGGACTTCCTGGCGTGGGAGGCGGCGGGGCGCCTGGAGACCTGAGGGTCCCCGCGCCCCGCGACCCTGTCAGCCCATCTTGTAAACGCAGATCTTGTTGCCGTCCGGATCGCGGAAGTAGGCGCCGTAGAAGGTGGGCATGCGCTCGCCCGGAGGGCCCTCGCAGGTCGCGCCATTGGCCAGGGCGGCGGCATGGACCTGGTCCACCACTTCGCGGTTGGCGGCGGCGATGGCGGGCATGACCCCGTTGCCGGCGCTGGCCTGGCCCTTGTCGTAGGGGACGCAGACGCCCAGCATGGCCCCGGTCCCGTTGGAGTAGAGCTCCATCCGCTCGCCGGACATGGCCGGCTTGGCGCCGAGGGGGGCGAGCACCGCCCGATAGAAGGCCTTTGCGGCCTCGAAGTCGTTGGCGCCGAGGGTGACGTAGCCGAGCATGGGAATCCTCCTTGTTTAGGGACCCTCAGTCTAGCGGCCTGGGCACGCGCGCACAGCCTGTTCAGCGTCCTTTGACGACGGCGTAGGCCTCAAGGGCCCGGGCCCTGGCGAAGTCGTGGTCCACGACGGGAGCGGGGTAGGTTTCGCCGAGCCGGACGCCCGCCGCCTCCAGGACCATGGGCGCCGCCGTCCAGGGGGCGTGGAGCCAGCGGTCAGGCAGGCGGGCGACCTCGGGAACCCACTTGCGGACATAGCGTCCGTCGGGGTCGAACTTCGCGCCCTGCGCCATGGGGCTGAAGATCCGGAAGTAGGGGGCTGCATCGGCGCCGCTGCCCGCCACCCACTGCCAGTTGCCGGCGTTGGAGGCGTGATCGGCGTCCACCAGGGTGTCCCAGAACCAGGCCTCTCCCGCCCGCCAGTCGAGGAGCAGGTGCTTGGCCAGGAAGGAGGCGCAGATCATCCGGACCCGGTTGTGCATCCATCCGGTGGTCCAGAGCTCGCGCATCCCCGCATCGACGATGGGATAGCCGGTCCGCCCGCGACGCCAGGCCTCAAGGTCGCGCGGGGAGGTCCGCCAGGCGACCGCCTCAAAGCGGGGATCGAAGCTGGTGAGGGCCAGGTCCCGCCCCCGGCCGCCAATCGCCGCGTTGAACTCGCGCCAGCCCAGCTCGGCCAGGAACTTCTCCGCGTCGGCTTCCGGGGCGGCGCCACGCTCGACGGCGTTGAGGGCGCCGCGCCAGAGGGCGAAGGGGCTGATCTCGCCAAAATGCAGGTGGGCGGACAGCCGCGAGACGCCCGCCTCGGCGGGGAAGTCCCGCGCCCGGCCGTATCCCGCCAGGCCCCGGGAGAGAAACCCACCGAGACGCTCCCGGGCGCCGGCCTCCCCCGGGGTCCAGCCGGCGAATCCGGCGGACCAGTCGGGCGAGATGGGCTGAAGGTCCCAGGACTCCAGGGCCTCGGAGGCCGGCCAGGCGGCGGGGGCGGGCAGTTTCCCCGGCGGTTCGGTCTTTCCGGGGTCGGCGATGACCGGGCGGGCGGCGCGCCAGAAGGGCGTGAAGACGCCAAAGGCGCCGCCGGTGCGTGTGGTCACCGCGTCTGGCCGTAGGAGGTGGGCGCCGTTCCAGCGGCCCACGGAGAGGCCTGCAGCCGAAAGCCGGGCTTCCAGCCGATCGTCCCTCTGCCGCAGGCCGGGGTCGAAGAGGTCGTTCCAGTGGACCGAGGTCGCGCCGATTTCTGCGGCCAGGGCGGGAACCAGGGTCGCCGGGTCGCCACGACGGAGGATGAGCCGGGATCCGCGGCTCTCCAGCTCCGCCGCCAGGGCGGCCAGGGACCGGTTCAGCCACCACAGAGCGGCTCCTCCCTGCGGCCGGACGTCCGGCCCTTCGTCGAGGATATAGACAGGGGTTACGGCGCCTTCGGCGACGGCGGCCGAAAGGGCGGGATTGTCGAACAGACGCAGGTCGCGGCGGAACCAGAGGAGGGCGTGGGACATGGCCCCTTCCTGCGCCGAAGTCGGCCTTCCAGGCAACCGCCGGCGTGTCAGCCCCAGACTTCCCGGGCGCCCGCGCGGGTCCGGGCCGGCTTTGGCGGGGGCGGCGGGGGGCTCCATCTCGGTGTCTCCAGGGGCTTGGAGAAGGCCCAGCCCTGGCCGAGTTCGACACCCAGGTCCCGGGAAAGACGCGCCACGTCTTCCGTCTCGACCATCTCGGCGATCGTCGCCACGCCCAGCTCCTGGCACAGGGCGACGAGGTGCTTGACCACGAGGGCGTCCCGCGAGCCTTCGGTCATGGACTGAATGTAGCGCCCGTCGATCTTGATGAAGTCGACCTCCAGCCGACGCAGGTAGTCGAGGGAGGCCGCCCCGGCGCCGAAATCGTCCAGGCAGACAATGTGCCCGGCGCTCCGCAGCCGGCCGATCAGCGTGTTGGCGTGGTCCAGGTCCTGGATCTTGCGGGTCTCGGTGATCTCGAGGATCAGCCGACGGCGCAGGTCCTGGGAGTCGCCCACCAGGCCCAGCATCTCCTCCAGGAAGCCGTCGATCATCAGGGAGTGGGCGCTGAGGTTGGCGGCGATCCGCGTCGCCTTGGGCTGGGCGCGGAGTTCCCTGACAATGCTGCGGACCACCGACAGGTCGAAGGCCTGGATCATCTCCAGGTCCTCGGCGAGCTGGATGGTCTCAGCGGGGCTGGTGTCCTTGGAGAACCGGGCCAGGGCCTCGAAATGGTGCAACTCGCCGGTCGAAAGGGAAACGACGGGCTGATAGGCCAGCTGGAAGGCGCTCTGCGCGACGATGTCACGGAACCGGCTGGAGTCCTTGAGGGTCCGGGCGACGGTGTCGCGGAACCCTGCGGCGGCGGCCTCGCTTCCGGCTTCGATGTACCGGTCCAGGGCCAGGCGCATGGTTCGCATGTTGTGGGATGAGGCGGCGCCTTCGAGGGGCATGCGGGCCAGCTGGGGGACCGCCCCGCCGGTCGCTGCGCCGACGCTTTGCAGCAGGCGTTCGGACGGCGACTCGGAGGGCCGCATGACCGCAAACCTGTCGACACCCACCTCGGCGCCGCCGACGCCGCCGTAAGAGTCCGCCCTCAGCACGGCCTGTAGGGATTGCCGGGCCTCCTCGGCGTCTTCCGGGGCCAGCCGCGCCAGTCGATCCCTCAGGCCGCGCACCTCCACGAGGTCGAGGCTCAGGACGAGACCAGCCTGGTTGGCCTCCTGCAGCAGGTACTCGGCGGAGCTGGCGAAGGAGTCCGCGGAGGTGAAGCCGCTGGCGTCCCGGGAGAAGGGATGGGCCCCCGCCGGCGCGCCGAGGCTCAGGGCGCAGGAGAGCCGCGGGCCCAGCTGCGGCAGGCGGAAGACCGAGAGGCTGGCGCCCGTCGGCGCCTTCGGCGTCTCGCGCGGGGCCAGTTCCACCCGCATGGGCCCGCGTCGCTTCCCGGCCGCCAGGTCGCGGCGCAGGCTCGTCAGAAGGGCGTCCTCGGACCGGCTGAAGAGGCTGGCCCAGTCCGAACCG
>JADBZH010000059.1 GCA_020402585.1 Phenylobacterium sp.
AGGGATCGCCTCCCACCTGCCAGACGGCTCGCAGGTTATCCCGCACCAGCCATTCCTCGACGATCATGTTCTCGCGACAAGCACAGTCCGCTATCGTCAGAACGCCGTTTGACCGCAGGCTTGAGGCGCCAATTAGCGCATCGTCGCCCAGGTGGGTTGATCGGCTGGCGACCCGGTGCGAGCTGTACAGGAGGCCATCACCATCGTCTGACCAGATCACGTCTTCACCCATCAGTCGCCGATCGGGCGTAGCTGAGAGCGTCGTGATTGTGTTCTGAACCACGGCTTCCTTGCCGACCACCGGCCCGGCCAGGGTGTGGACATGGCAATCATCGCTGTAGTGGGTCCGGCAGAGGCCGACGTCCTTCTGCTCCCAGATGCGATGGGTGCACCGGATGATGTAATCGACGAAGTCGCGGTAAACGGGTTCGTAGCCGGGCAGGGGCTGGCGGCGCGGCCCTTCTTCCAGCAAGTCCGCCACGGTCCGCCCGAATGGCGAGCGCACCTCTGGAAGATCGTTCCAAGCCATCAGGATGCCCTCCGCAGATCGGTTTCGGGTTGAGAGCGCCAGCGCGCTGTGGCGCCGCAGTGTGAGAGATCGGTGGTGTGGGTCATGGGTAGAACCGTGATGGCGCAACGGTCTCCAAACGCCAATGGAATTGGTCACGCATGCAAACAGCCTATCCCCTGCGCCAGCCCAATCCGTGACACTTTTGGCACGTCGGAATAACGATACAACCTCGTCCAAATTGACTGCGATTGCAAACCCTCGCGGGAGGCGATACGCGTGAGAGGTGACGAGCATTGGATCAGGGAGAAGACAGTGTTGCATCGCGGTAAACTGACGGTTTCGGCGTTCGCTCTCGCGGCGGGTATGCTTCCGACAGCACTCCATGCTCAGGCAGCAGGATCCGGTGACGCGGTTGGATTGTCGGAGGTTGTGGTCACGGCGCAGCGTCGGGAAGAGAACCTGCAGAAGGTCCCTGTTTCGGTTTCCGCCTTTAGCGCCGCGGAGATCAAGGACAAGGGCATCACCAGCGTCGCTGACCTTGAGAATCGGGTTCCCGGGTTCACGTTTGGACGCTCAGGATCGGACGCTCGGCCCGCTTTGCGCGGCGTACGAACCGAAAATGTTGCCGTCAACGGCGATACGACAATCGGCTATTTCGTAGATGGGATTTACATGTCGCGCGCCCAGCAGGCGATGCTCGGCTTTGTGGATCTTGAGCGGGTCGAGATTCAGCGGGGTCCCCAAGGCACGCTCTACGGCCGCAACACCTTTGGCGGCAATATTTCGATCGCCACGGCCAAGCCCCGGTTTAGCGGTTTCGAAAGTGGCGTGGATCTGACCTACGGCGAGTTCAACCGATTCCGGGTTGAGGGCTTCGTAAATGCGCCTCTGGGGGACACGGTTGCGCTGAGGCTAGCCGGAGCGATTGAAAGTTCTGACGGCTGGGTTCAGAATGATTACCCCTCGGGTCGGAACCTGTTCGACGATGACAGTCAGTACTTTCGGGCTGCCGTTGCGTTCAGGCCCAATGACGACCTAACCGCCGACTTTAAGTTCGATTACGTCCGGAGCAGGGGCGCGGGTGGATCGGCGTTTGGTTACAAGCAAGTCGGCACCTACTACTACACGCCGACAAACCAACAGTTGTTCAACGCCACACCTATACTCCTCAATGCTCGCCCTGGTCTGCGGGACGGTGTCATTGACGCCCCCCTGACCATCGACGCCGGCGCCCCGCTCCATCGACCGGGTAACGTCTGGCGGATCGACACAGACTATCCGACCAACCTGGATCTTCGGAACTACGGTTTTTCTTCGAACATCGCCTACGATTTCGGTGCGGTGACGGTGAAATCGATTACCGGTTACACCGATTTCCGGGCGGCCCGGAGCTCTGATGGCGACTTCTCGAGCAGCCAAATCGCGATTGATTACCAGCTCACCGCGGCCAAGACCTTCAGCCAGGAATTCCAGCTGATCTCCGACGACAGCGGCCCCCTGACCTATGTCGCTGGCGCTTACTATTTCAGGGACGAGCTGCGCGGTGTCTTCATTAATCAGCAGCTGCCGCGGATCATCCGCAGCGTTACGCCCAATCTCAACCTGCCGCAGAACGGCGCAGGCTTCTACGATGAGCAACTGCCCGTCACGGTGTCTTACGCTGGCTACGCACAGGCCAGCTATGCAGTCACCGACCGCCTGAAGTTTACGGGCGGTATCCGCTACACTGAGGACAGAAAGGACTTCAAGTTCGCCAATGCGAACGCGGTCCTGCCGCTGGCTGGAACGCCCGGCGTCCCTCAGGGCACACTTATCACGCTGCAGACAGGCGGTATCCCGGCATCTGCGTTTGGGACCAAGGGTGCGCCGACCAACTGCACATACACATCGCTTCCGGCTCCGATCGCCGGCTTCCAGTGTCTGGCCTCCAACACGGCGGTGCTGACCGGCGCGACCTACGCCACCAAGCGCTTCGACAGGGTCACGTGGCGCGCGGGCGTCGATTATCAACTCAGCGACAACAGCTTGTTGTATGCCAGTGTTTCGACGGGCTTCCGTTCGGGCGGCTTCAACTCCGGCCAGTCGGGGGCGGCTGCGCCGACCTTCAATCCTGAAACCGTGACCGCCTACGAGTTTGGCTCCAAGAACCGCTTCTTCGACAACACCTTGCAGCTCAACGTCGCCGCGTTCAACAATCTCTACAGCGGCCTGCAGGAGCAACGTCAGATCCCGGCGGGTGGTACGACGATCACCATCGTCGAGAACAGCGGTAGATCCCGCGCCCGCGGCGTCGAAGTTGAACTCACCTGGCAGCCGGTCGAGGCCCTGTCGCTCGGCGGCAGCTTCTCCTACCTCGACGCCGAGTACACCCGCTATCGCGACGTGGGCCTGCCCTTCGCCACCAGCATCCTGGTCGCGGATGCCTCCGTTACGGCGCCGACGATCCTGAATGGGGTCCAGATCGCGGGTATCGGCCAACGCCGCCTGTTCGCCCCTGGATATAACTGCTCACCCGTCGCGGGTACGGGCGGGACCGGGCAGCCCCCCCTGGCCATCGGATGCGACCTTTCGGGCAAGCGTATTCCCTATTCGCCTGAGTACTCCGGCTCGCTTTACGCGGAGTACGAGATCGACCTCGGAGACGCAGGTACGCTGACACCCTACGCCGCGCTGACCTTCTCCGGCGCCTGGTACGGTCAGGCGGTCAATTCAATCCTGGATAAGCAGGAGGCCTTCGAAAAGATCGACCTCCGCCTGACCTGGGCGCCGACTGATAAGCTCTCGTTGCAAGGCTTCGTCACCAATGTGACGGACGAGCAAACCTCCACGCGGTTCGTCTACGGCGGCGGCGGCGCTTTGCAGGCGAGCTATGCGCCGCCCCGCCAGTGGGGCGCCCGAGCCAGCGTGCGGTTCTAGACTGGCGTAGGAGCTGTGGGGTCAGACCTCCTCGGTCGCCCCACAGCTTTATCCGAGCTTTAACCGGGCTGTAGCGCCGGGCAGCAATTGGCCTGCGAAGCTTCGGACCTCGGCAGGCAGGTCAGGCTCTTCAATCCGCTCGACCAGCATGTTCACGGCCGCCTCGGTCATCCGACCGACCGGCTGCCGTACGGTGGTGAGTTGGTAGCTACCCCATTGCGCAGGACCCACGCCGTCAAACCCGACGATCGAAACCTGTCCTGGGACCGAA
Organism: Phenylobacterium sp.; assembly: GCA_020402585.1. GTDB lineage: Bacteria > Pseudomonadota > Alphaproteobacteria > Caulobacterales > Caulobacteraceae > Phenylobacterium. The sequence goes on from JADBZH010000059.1 coordinate 3,699, forward strand.
AGCCCTAAGTCGATCCGCGCGGCGTCGATCGCGCCGATCGCCATGAGATCGTTAGCGCAAATCACCGCGTCGATCTGGCCCCTCGTGCGCTCCATCAGCTCCGTAAGCCCGACGCGTCCGCTATCATAGTCGAACGCCCCAGAGATCAGCTCCGCTTTGAGGCCCAGGGCGTCAAGGCGCGACATCGCGCCCCGGATCCTCTCGCGGCTGACCGTGTTGTCGTCAGGCCCGCTGATCAGGCCGAACCGACGGTGTCCGGACTGGTGAAGTTGGTCAACCAGCTGGCGCCCGCCTGCGACGGAGTCGCAGCACACGCTGGGCACCGGCTCGCCTTCGCCAATGCGGTTATAGAGTACAACGGGTACGCGGTTCGCGGCAAACTCCTGAAGCTGGGCGAGGGACAGCCTGGCCGCCGTGATCGCGCCATCCACCCGGAAGCGCCAGACGTGATCGAGCATGGCGTCGACGTCGCTCTCCAGGTCGAGCGTGAACAGCAGAACCCGAAGTCCGCGGTCGGACAGCCGCCGGGTGAGCTCGGACAAGACCTCCGGATAGTAGAGGTTGGTCAGGTTCGAGATGATGACCGCCACGAGGCCGGAACGCTTGGTGATTAGGCCGGAGGCGATCGCGTTGGGGCGGTAGTTGATCTCGCGCGCAGCAGCCAGAACCCGCTCACGCGTCATGGGTGAGATGCTCGATCCAGGCCGGAAGCAACGCGAGACGGCCGACTGCGAAACACCCGCGCGGATGGCGACGTCATAGGACGTTGGTCTGCGTCCGATAGGTTGCATGGTGTTGGAGTAATGGTCACCAAAAGTGTCCGCAAGCGAAAGCTATAGTTGGCCCCGGATGAACGGCCGAAGGCGGACACTCCTGGGGTCAGCTTTGGGGGGGTAGCGGACGTTGGCTCGCTTGCCTGTCCGCACCCCGGGGCCGTAGGTTCTGGCAATGTCAGACAGTAAATTCGACAACTGGTTGGTGCGCTGGAATCTCGCGCAAGACGGCGAAGCCATTATGACTGGCCAGAGCAGCAGTCTGCTATTGCCGGTTCTCCACGACGGCGCACGCGCGATACTGAAAATCGCCGTCGACGAGGAGGAGATACGCGGCGGCGATATGATGGGCTGGTACTCTGGGCACGGAGCGGCCAAGGTTCTGGCCCACGAAGGTCCGGCGCTGTTGCTTGAACGACTCTCTGGACCGCGGGATCTGACGACGATGGCCCGCTCCGACGACGACGATGAGGCCACTGAGATCATTTGCGCGGTCGTGGCGAGGCTGCAGGCTCCAAAGGAACGAGCCCCGCCCAAAAGCCTCGTTCCGACGCGAATATGGTTTCGCCAGCTTGATCCAGCCGCCGATCGGTACGGCGGCATTCTAAAGACATGCGCAATCGCAGCTCGCGGCTTGCTTGCGCATCCTCAAGACGTCGTCCCGCTGCACGGCGATGTCCATCACCGAAACATTCTTGACGGCGGCGCACGAGGATGGCTCGCCATCGATCCAAAGGGTGTCCTCGGCGAGCGAGCCTTCGACTATGCCAACCTGTTCCGAAATCCAGACGCGTATTTCGCTGGAGAGCCTGACCGCCTGCGACGACGCGTCGATATCGTGGCAAGGGCAGCAAGCTTGGAACCGAAGCGACTCCTGACCTGGATACTCGCCTATGCCGGCCTGACAGCAGCGTGGACTATGGACAGTGGCGGGCAGGATGAGGCGGGCCTCGCCATCGCGAGCTTAGCGGCTGCGGAACTGGCGGCCTGAGCGAGCGTCCGCTGAGGGTCGATAGCGACCTTAACGCCCGAACCAGAATGCGGATCATATGCTCGGGTGTCATGTTGAGGACTTGCGTTTGAGCGGCGCCGTGATCCGCCGGTAGCCTTAACGTACCCGCGTCTCGGCGCTCTCCTTGATCCGCTTCTCCAGGCCAACAGGATCGGTCCGCTTGCCCCTGCAGTGGTGGCGGGATCGTTCCGCCCGGAGCGTCCCGTAAGCGCGCCAGATGCTGACCTGCCCGGCCGCTCGCAGATAGTCCACGAGCTGGCGGAAGGGGTGGGATTCGAACCCACGGTAGGCTCTCACCTACGGCGGTTTTCAAGACCGCTGCCTTAAACCACTCGGCCACCCTTCCAGCGCGGTCGGCTATAGCAGGGGCGGGAGGAGGCCGCCAGACGGGCGAGATGGGTGCTGGACACTCCGGGCCGGAAGCGTCCACTCTGCGAGTCACAAGCAGAACTCCCGGGAGGAGACGGCATGGGACCTGGCGCAGAGGCCGGCGGCGCGGCCGGCAATGGCGTGGACACGGCGACCAAGGGCGCCTTTGGCTTCCTGGTGTTCATGATGGTCCTGAACATCCTGAACATCCTGGACCGCCAGCTGCTGCCGACCTTCGGGCCGGAGATCAAGGCGGATCTGGGCCTGTCCAACGGGCAGTTCGGCCTGCTGACGGGCATCATGTTCACCCTACTCTACGGCATCCTCAGCCCCTTCATGGGCCTGGTGGCCGACGCCGTGCACAGGCCGCGCTTCGCCGCCTTCGGCGTGGGGCTGTGGAGCCTGCTCACCGCCGCCTCGGGCCTGGCCAAGGGCTTTGTCTCTCTGGCGATCCCCCGGGTGCTGATCGGGGTCGGGGAATCGACCCTGACGCCGACGGCCCTGTCGATGATCTCCGACCGGTTCCCGGCCCGGCAGCTGGGCTTCGCCTCGGGCTTCTATTACGCGGGCGTGCCCCTGGGCTCGGGCCTGGCCTACCTGGTGGCGGCCGCCCTCGGGCCGGTGATCGGCTGGCGCAACTGCTTCCTGTTGATCGGGGCCCTGGGCCTCATCCTGGCCCTGTGGCTGGCCACCTTCCGCGAGACCCGTCCGCCGTCACCGCACGCCGGGGAGGGGGCGCTCAACGCGGTGAAGGGCATGCTGGGCCTCCTGCCCGAGCTCATGGCCGCCCTGAAGCGTTCGCCGGCCCTGGTGCTGACCATCCTCGGCGGCATCGGCGTGCACCTCGCCGTCGGCGCGGCCCAGTTCGACACCATCTGGTGGAAGGAAGAGCTGAAGCTCGAGACCGGGCCGCTCTTCCTGAAGGTGGCCCTGATGTACGCCACCGTCGGCGTGGCCGGGAACATCATCGGGGGCGCGCTGGGCGACTGGTGGCTGAAGAAGACCGGCCAGGGCCGCTCCATGCTGATCGTCATCATCCTGATCGCCATGACGCCGCTGCAGTTCCTCTACCGCCTCACCGACCATGACGGGGTGATCTTCTGGCTGGGCATCGGCTCAGGCATCTTCCAGCTCGCGGCCATGTATGGCGGGGCCTATTCCACCATCCAGGAACTGGCGCCCGCCAAGGTCCGGGCGACGGCGGTGGCCCTCTTCATCATGGGGGTGAATGTCGTCGGCCTGGGGGTCTCCACCACGGTCGGGGGCTTCATGATCGACGCCTTCGCCGCCGCCGGACGCGACCGGCCGATCACCGACATGATGCTGGTCATGACCGCCGCCTCGCTGATCGCCGTTCCGGCCTTCTACGTCGCGGCCCGGCGGTTCTCCGCCGACCGGGACGCCCTGTGGCGTTACGAGCGGGGCGAAGGGACCTGACCCCGACCCCGGGGGGCTGGACGCGGCGCGCCTGAGGGGCCATTCAGGCGCCATGAGCGGTGGTCTCTTCATCTCGTTCGAGGGCGGGGAAGGGGTGGGCAAGTCCACCCAGGTCCGGCGCTTGGCCGCGCGCCTTGAGGCCTCTGGCCATGAGGTGGTGGTGACCCGCGAGCCCGGCGGCTCGCCGGGCGCCGAGGCCATCCGCAACCTGGTCCTGAACGGGTCCGCAGACCGCTGGAGCCCGGTCACCGAGACCCTCCTGATGTACGCCTCCCGCCGGGACCACATCGAGCGCACCCTCAGGCCCGCCCTGGACCGGGGCGCCGTGGTGCTGTGCGACCGCTACGCCGACTCCACCCGGGCCTACCAGGGCGCCGCCGGGGGCGCCGACCCCGGCCTGATCCAGGCCCTGGAGACCTTCATCCTGGAGGAGGTGCGTCCCGTCAGGACCCTGGTCTTCGACCTTGATC
>JADBZH010000006.1 GCA_020402585.1 Phenylobacterium sp.
CGGGGCGCGGTGGGCTTCCTGGTGATCCACGAGACCGACCCGGCCTCCTACGGCTGGGCGACCGTCAAGAACTCCAACACCAACACCCTCTTCGACATCATCCGCACCGACCCTGCCCAGGCCCATGCCCCTCTGGAGGGCTGGATCCAGCGCGACGTGACCGTGGGGCTGTTCCAGGCGGCGGGCCTCGACTTCGAGGCGCTGAAGGCCAAGGCCCAGACCCGCGACTTCCGTCCGGTGGAGCTGACCGGCGTGACCTTCTCCACGGACCACGCGATCAAGGCCCAGAAGATCGTCTCGAAGAACGTTGTGGCGCGCAAGCCGGGCCGGAAGCACCCCGACGAGACGGTGATCTACACGGCCCACTGGGACCACCTGGGCGTCGGCCTGCCGGACGCCAAGGGCGACCGGATCTACAACGGCGCCCTGGACAATTCGCTGGGCACAGCCTCCCTGCTGGAGATCGGCCGCGAGTACGCCAAGGCCCCGGCGACGGACCGTTCGGTGGTCTTCCTGGCGGTGACCGCCGAGGAAAAGGGCCTCCTCGGTTCGGAGTACTACGCCTCCAATCCCCTCTATCCCCTGGCGACCACGGCGGGGGTGATCAACATGGACGGCGGCTCCACGGCGGGGCCGGCGCGGGACTTCACCACCTCGGGCGATGCGCCCCTGACCCTGCAGGACGACCTGGTGGCCCTGGGCGCCAAGCGCGGCCGGGCCTATTCGCCCGATCCCCGTCCGGGCGCGGGCAGCTTCTTCCGCTCGGACCACTTCCCCTTCGCCAAGCGCGGCGTGCCCGCCATCTCCTTCGGCTCCGGACAGGACCTGGTCGAGGGCGGCCGGGCGCGGGGCGAGGCCCTGGCGAGGGACTACACGACCTATCGCTACCACCAGCCCGCCGACGAATGGTCGCCGGACTGGAACCTGGCCGGGACGGTGCAGGACGGGCATCTGCTCTATGACCTCGGCCGCGAGCTGGCCAACTCCCGCCGCTGGCCAGACTGGAAGGAAGGCTCGGAATTCCGCGCCGTCCGCGCCGGCACCTCGGCCCAGAGGAAGTAGCGGGGGCTCGACGGGGACGCGCTATGCCCTATGGTGACGCGCGTCATCTTTTGAGCGAGACCATGCCCGACACCGCCCTGGCCCCGGCCGGAAAGCGCGAGATCACCAAGGCGCAGAACCGCCAGGCGATCCTCGACGCCGCGCGCGAGGTGTTCGGCGAGGCGGGGTTCGAGACCGTCACCGTGCGCGACATCATCCGCCGCACCGGCCTGGCCTCGGGCACCTTCTACAACTACTTCCGCTCGAAGGATGAGGTGGCCTCGGCCCTGTCGCGGGACGGCGCCCGCCGGTTCTCGCCGGTGCTGAAGGCCCAGAGGGAGCGGGCCCGGACCTGGGAGGAGTTCGTCCGCGGAGCGCTCAGCGCCTATTACGGCTTCCTGGCGAGCGAGCACGACAACTGGATGGCCCGTCGTCCGGCGGGAGAGGCGGGCCTGACCCTGATGGGCGAGACCCCCGAAATGTCGGCCGTCTTCGAGGAGGTCCGCCGGTCCATCATCGATGAGGCGGAGCGGGGCGGAGCGCGGGGCGTCGACGCCGATTACCTGGCCGCCGCCTGTATCGGCCTGGCTCGGGAGGTCGGCCAGAAGATGCTGGCCCGGCGCCCCATCGACCCGGCGGCGGCGACCGACTTCGCCGTCGCCCTGATCCTGCGCGGCACGGCGGGCCTGGCGGAGGCGGCGCGATGAGCCGGTCAGGTCAACAGAGGGCGATCCTGTCCTGGATCCTGTCCCTGCCCACGCCGGTGCTTCGCCTGTTGTCCGGCGGGGTCGCCACCTACCGGGAGGGGCGGACCCTGGACCCCCGCCTGCAGTTCCTCGCCGCCGGCGCACGCCGGTCCCGGCCGATGAGCACCCTGACCCCGGAGGAGGCCCGCCGCGCCAGCGCCGCCGCCTTCCGCGCCACGGCCGAGGCGCCGCCCCCCGGCGTGCGGATCGAAGCCCTGAAGGTTCCCGGCGGCGAGGGCGAGCGGCCCGCCCGCCTGTACAGTCCCTCCCGGCCTGCGCCGGAGGTTCCCATCCTGGTCTTCGCCCACATGGGCGGCGGGGTGATCGGCGACCTCGACACCACCGACGGCTTCTGCGGCCGCCTGGCCGAGACCCTGGGCGGACCCGTCCTGTCCGTGGATTACCGGCTGGCCCCCGAGCACCGGTTCCCGGCGGGCTACGAGGACGTGCTGGCGGCCTTCCGCTGGGCCCGGGACAACGCCGTGACCCTGGGCGGACCTCCGGGGCGGGCGGCGATCGGTGGGGATTCCATGGGGGGGCTCTTCGCCGCCGCCCTGGCCCAGGAGATGAAGCGGACCGGCGAGCCGGGACCGCACCTGCAGCTGCTGGTCTATCCTTGCGTGGATGTGGCCAGCGAGACCCCGTCCATGACGGCCCTGGCCGACGCCTTTCCCCTGGACCGGGCCACGATGGACTGGTTCATCGGTCACTATCTCCCGCCCGGCGGGGATCCCGCCGATCCGCGCAATGCGCCGGCCCGGACCGAGGATCTGTCGGGCCTTGCCCCGGCCGTGATCGCCACCGCCGGCTTTGATCCCCTGGTCGACCAGGGCGAGGCCTACGCCCGGCGCCTGGCCGCCGCCGGCGTGCCCGTGGACTACCGACGCTATGACAGCCTGGTCCACGGCTTCACGGCCTTTGGCGGCGTGGTCCCGGAGGCCCGCCGGGCCTGCGCGGAGATCGCCGGCCTGGTCGCCGCCCGGCTGTCCCAACCCCTCCAGAAGGACTGAACCATGCGTGCGCTCGTCGTCGAGGAACTGGCCGCGGAATACGCCGGCTGCCGGGTCAAGGACCTGCCGGATCCGACCCCCGGGCCGGGAGAGGTGCTGGTCAAGGTCCGGGCCGGGGCGGTGAACTTTCCCGACCTCATGCAGACCCGGGGCGAGCACCAGCACAAGCCGCCCGTGCCCTTCACCCCGGGCATGGAGATGGCCGGAGACGTGGTCGCGGTGGGCGAGGGCGTCACAGCCTGGAAGCCCGGCGACGCCGTGGCCGGGGGCTCGCGCACGGGCGCCTTCGCCGAATACGCCGTCAGCCCCGCCGGCGCCCTGCATCGCAAGCCCGAGGCCCTGACCTATGGCCAGGCCGCCGGTTACCAGGTCTGCTACCTGACCGCCTGGGTCGCCCTGGTCCGCCGGGCCCAGGTCCAGCCGGGCGAGTGGGTCCTGGTGCATGGCGCGGCCGGAGGCACCGGCCTGGCCGCCGTGGACCTGGCCCGCCACCTGGGCTGCCGGGTCATCGCCGCCTCGGCCTCCGACGCCAAGCTGGCGGTGATCGAGAAGGAATACGCCCCCGACGCCGTGGTCAACGTCACCAAGGGCTTCAAGGACCGGGTGAAGGAGATCACCGGGGGCCGCGGCGCGGACGTCATCTACGACCCCGTCGGCGGCGATGTCTTCGACGAGAGCGTGCGTTGCATCGCCTTCGACGGGCGCATCCTCTCCATCGGCTTCACCTCGGGCCGGCTGCCCGTGCTGCCGGTCAACTACGCCCTGATCAAGGGCTTCTCGGTCATGGGGGTCCGGGCCGGCGAGTACGGACGGAAGTTCCCGGAGAAGGGCCGCGAGAACAACGAGGCCATCTGGAAGCTGGCGGCCGAAGGCGCCATGCGGCCGCGAGTGGACCGGGAGTTCCCCCTGGACGGATGGCGCGAGGCCTTCGACACCCTGGCCGAGCGGACCGTGGTGGGCAAGACCATCATCCGGCCGGACCTCTGAGACGCCTTCGCGGGCCCCTGCCGCCGCCCGGCATTGACAGATGGCCGGGCATCCCCTATTCCCCGCGCCTCGTTTTCTCCCGGAGCTGGTCCCGTGAAGCGCACTTTTCAGCCCTCCCGTCTCGTGCGTGCGCGCCGTCACGGCTGGCGCGCCCGCATGGCTACCAAGAACGGCCGCAAGGTTGTCGCGCGCCGCCGGGCCAAGGGCCGCAAGCGCCTGACCGCCTGACGCGGCGACGCAGGCGATCCCCAGGGCCCTCCGGATGGAGGAACCCGCCTCCCTTCCAGGTCTCCGTCTCGAACGGCTCCGGACCCGTCCGGGCTTCCTCGCCGCCGCCAAGGGCCGTGCGTGCGCCCGTGGCGCGGTGCTGATGCAGGTCCGCGACCGCGCTGACGGCGATGACCTCGTCCGGGTGGGCTTCACCGCCACCCGCCGGATCGGCGGGGCGGTGGTCCGCAACCGGGCCAAGCGCCGCCTCCGCGAGGCCGCCCGCCTGCTTGTGCCGGCGCTCGGACGCCCCGGATGCGACTATGTCCTGATCGCCCGGGGCGGGACGCCGACCCGTCCCTGGCCGCGTTTGCTTGACGACGTGAAAACCGCGCTGATAAGCCTCGCGGCCGAGGGCGACCGCCCTGCCCGCGCGCCTGACCGCGCCCCCTCTTCAACAGACTGAGCGCGCGCCCGAATGCCCGACAACACGAACCGCAACACGATCCTCTTCGTCATCCTCTCGATGGCCCTGCTGTTCGGCTACCAGGCCCTGGTGCTGGGCCCGCAGAACAAGCAGAGGGAGGCCGAGCTCAAGGCCCGCGAGACGGCCCAGGCGACCCAGCCGGCGAATGGCCCCGCCGCCGTCGCCGGACCGGCTGGGACGGCCGGGCCTGTCTTCGTCCCGCGGTCGACCGCCATCGCCGGGGCGCCGCGAATCCAGGTGGACACCCCGGCCCTTCAGGGCTCGCTCTCCCTGCGCGGCGGACGCATCGACGACCTCTTCCTGAGGGACTACCGGACCGAGGTCGAAGCCGGGTCGCCGCCGGTGGAGCTCCTCCGCCCTGAGGGTGTTCGCGACGCCTGGTTCGCCGAGTTCGGCTGGACCGGCGCCAACCTGCCCGGCCTGCCCACCTCCAGCGCCCAGTGGACCCTGGTCCAGGGCGACCGCCTGTCGCCGGGTCGCCCCGTCGTCCTGCGCTATGACGCCGGACAGGGTCTGGCCTTCACCCGGCGGATCGAGGTGGACGACAAGTTCATGTTCACGGTCACGGATACGGTGGCCAACAGCCTGTCCAACCCGGTCACCATCGCGCCCTACGCCACCGTGCAGCGCCGCGGGGCCCCCGCCGTTCCCGCCGCCAACGCCCACGAGGGCGCGGTGGGCGTCATGGACGGGGTCCTGGAGATGCTGAACTACAAGCAGCTCAAGAAGGATGGCGAGGAAGCCTTCTCCGCCACAGGCGGCTGGATGGGCATCACCGACAAGTACTGGCTGGCCGCCGTCATCCCCGAGCAGAAGGAGAAGGTGAACGCGGCCTACCGCAGCACCAACCTCTCCGGCGTGGACATCTACGAGGCCAACTTCGTGGCCCAGCCCCGGGTGGTCCAGCCCGGCGCCACCTACACCCATGTCAGCCGCCTGTTCGCAGGCGCCAAGACCGTTCCGGTCCTGCGCGCCTACGAGGAGGCCCTCGGAATCCCGAAGTTCCAGGACGCCGTGGACTGGGGCCGGCTGTACTTCTTCACCAAGCCGATTTTCTGGCTCCTAGAAGTCTTCTACGGCTGGATGGGCAATTTCGGCCTGGCGATCCTCGCCCTCACCGTCGTGGTCCGCCTCCTCATGTTCTATCCGGCGAACCTGTCCTACGAGTCGCTGACCAAGATGAAAAAGGTCCAGCCTCAGGTGGAGGAGCTGCGCGCCCGGCTGAAGGACGACCCGCAGAAGCAGCAGCAGGAGCTGATGCGGCTTTACCAGTCCGAGAAGATCAACCCGCTGATGGGCTGTCTGCCCATGCTGGCGACCATCCCGATCTTCCTGGCCCTCTTCAAGGTGCTCTCCGTGGCCATCGAGATGCGCCACGCGCCCTTCTATGGCTGGATCCAGGACCTCTCCTCCCGGGATCCGACGACCCTTCTGAACCTGTTCGGCCTGATCCCCTGGGATCCGGCGACCGCGCCCTTCATCGGCGGCCTGCTGAATGGACCCCTGCACATCGGCATCTGGCCCCTGGCCTATGGCGTCACCCAGTGGCTCTCGATGAAGATGAGCCCCCCGGCGCCGGACCCGATCCAGCAGAAGATCATGGAGCTGATGCCGGTGATCTTCACCTTCGTCATGGCCCCGTTCGCGGTCGGCCTGATGATCTACTACACGTGGAGCAACGTGCTCACGATCCTCCAGCAGTACGTCATCATGCGGAAGTACCAGGTGGAGAACCCCATCGACGACTTCATCGCCAAGATCCGGGCGCGGAAGGCCGCCGGGTGAGCCCGGAGGGCGCGCCGGCGCCAGACGAGGGTGTCTTTTCTGACGAGGAGATCGAGGCCGCGCGCGTGCTCTTCGCCCGCCCCGCCGTCTTCCTGATGGGCGCCGTCTCGGTGGAGGGCCTGCCGGCCCCGGACCTTCCCGAGGTGGCCTTCGCCGGCCGCTCCAACGTGGGCAAGTCGTCCCTGATCAACGGCCTGGTCGGCCAGAAGCACCTGGCCCGGGCGTCGAACGAGCCGGGGCGCACCCGGGAGGTGAACTTCTTCGTGGTCGACGACCGGCTGCGGCTGGTGGACCTGCCCGGCTATGGCTGGGCCCGGGCGGCCAAGGGCGAGGTCAAGAAGTTCCAGGCCCTGGGCCGGGACTACCTGCGCGGCCGGCCCAACCTGCGCCGGGCCTACCTGCTGATCGACGCACGCCATGGCCTGAAAGACGTGGACGAGGAGCCCATGGCGGCCTTCGACCGGGCGGCGGTTTCCTACCAGGTGATCCTGACCAAGGCCGACAAGCTCAAGCCCGCCGAGGTCGAGGCCGTGCGCGCCCGCACCGAGGCGCAGGTCGCCAAGCGGCCCGCCGCCTTCCCGGGGGTCATCGCCACCTCCTCGGAAAAGGGGACCGGCCTGCCGGAACTGCGCGCCGCCATCGCCGAGGCCTGCGCCATCGGGGACTCGCCTGACGCCGCGTGAGGCGGCATAGACTGAAGGCCTCAAGCCGGATCCCGGGAGGCCGCCATGCTCGATACCTCAGCCCGTACGATCTTCGACGAGGATCTGAAGATCTTCCGCGAGCAGGTCCGCAAGGTCTTCGCCCAGCACCTGGTCCCCAACCTCGACCGCTGGGAGGAGGAGGGCGTGGTGGACCGGCCCTTCTGGCGCGCCTGCGGCGACGCGGGCCTGCTCTGTCCGCAGGTCCCGCAGGCCTATGGCGGCCTGGACCTGGACTACCGCTACAACGCCGTGATCGGCGAGGAGCTGACCTATGCCGGCTCGACGGCGGGCATCACCCTGCAGTCGGACATTGTGGCCCCCTACCTCATTCATTACGCCTCGGAAGAGTTGAAGCAGGCCTGGCTGACGAAGATGGTGTCGGGCGAGGCCATCGCCGCCATCGCCATGACCGAGCCGGGCGCCGGCTCGGACCTCCAGGGGGTGCGCACCACCGCCCGGCGGGACGGCGACGACTATGTGATCTCGGGGTCCAAGACCTACATCACCAATGGCCAGAGCGCCGACATCGTCGTCGTCGTGGCCAAGACCGACCCGGACAAGGGCGCCAAGGGCATCTCCCTGATCCTGGTGGAGGCCACCCGCGAGGGTTTCCGGCGCGGCCGCAACCTGGACAAGATCGGCCAGAATTCCGCCGACACCTCCGAGCTCTTCTTCGAGGATGTCCGGGTCCCTGCCGGCAACCTGCTGGGCCAGGAGAACCAGGGCTTCGTCTACCTGATGACCCAGCTGCCCCAGGAGCGCCTGCAGATCGCCATCTCCGGCCAGGCTGGCGCCCAGCGGGCCTTTGACGAGGCCGTGAAATTCACCAAGGACCGCAAGGCCTTCCGCCAGACCGTCTTCGACTTCCAGAACACCCGCTTCACCCTGGCCAACCTGAAGGCCAAGCTGCAGGCGGGCTGGGCGCATCTGGACTGGTGCACGGCCCGCCACCTGCAGGGCGAGTTGACCGCCGCCGAGGCCTCGGCCGCCAAGCTCTTCCACACCGAGCTGCAGTGGGAGGTCTGCGACGCGGCTCTGCAGCTGCATGGCGGCGCCGGCTACATGAACGAGTACCCGATCGCCCGCCTCTGGCGCGACGCCCGGGTCCAGCGGATCTACGGCGGCACGTCCGAGATCATGAAGGAGGTCGTGGCCCGCTCGCTCTGACCGTCTTCAGAGCGCGCGACGGCGCCTCTGCTGACCCCCTCCGTACCGGGACTGACGTCCCGGTCCACCTCCCCCTAGGGGGAGGAATTAGGGCGCCAATTGCTCTCCCAAGGGGGAGCTCCGACCGCAGGTCGGTGAGGGGGTCAACAGCGCTTCAGCAGTCCCCCAAAGTCCTGGTGCGCGTGGGAATACCCTAGGGCCGGAGGACCGTCTCGCCGCCCTTCATGACGAAGACCGGCGTCTCCAGCACCTTCACGTCCGAGAGGGGGTCGCCCTTCACACCCACCAGATCGCCCCAGGCGCCAACCTTGATCTGGCCGACCTGGCCGGCCTGTCCGAGGGCCTCGGCGGCGTTGGTCGTGGCGGACTGCAGGGCCTGGAGGGGCGTGGCGCCCCACTGGACCATGACGGCGAACTGCCTGGCGTTGTCTCCGTGCGGATAGACGCCGGCGTCGGTGGCGTAGACCATCTTCACCCCGGCCTTCAGCGCCTTCTGGAAGTTCTGGCGCTGGATGAGGCCGACGTCCCGGTCCTTCTGGAGGTTTTCCTCGAGGACCCCGTTCTTGGCGCCCTCGGCCTGGGTGTAGTCGGTGTTGTAGATGTCCATGGCGAACCAGGCGCCCTTGCGGACCGCCAGGCGGATGCCCTCGTCATCCACCAGACTGACGTGCTCGATGGTGTCGACCCCAGCCTCGAGGGCCTGGCGGATGCCCGAGGCGCCGTGGGCGTGGGCGGCAACCTTCATGCCCGCCGCATGCGCCTCCTCCACGACGGCCTGCATCTCGGCCAGGGTCATCTGCTGGGCGCCGGGGGAGGACCCCCGGGAAAAGACCCCGCCCGTGGCGCAGATCTTGATCACCTCGGCGCCGTACTTGCGCATCTGGCGGACCATGCGCCGAGCCTCGTCCGGGCTGTCGACGACGGCCGGGCTCTGCTGGTTCATGGACGGGGGGAAGAAGGTGGAGTCGCAGTGTCCGCCGGTGGCGCCGATGGAGTAGGCCGCAGGCACGATGCGTGGGCCCGGAACAAAACCCTCGTCGATCGCCTGCTTGAGGCCGACGTCGCCATACCCCTCCGAGCCGACATTGCGGATGGTGGTGAAGCCGGCTTCCAGGGTGGATTTCGCGTGGGCGACGCCGATGGCCGTCCAGAAGGAGTCGGTGAAAAGCAGGCTGTTGTAGCCACCGTAGAGGGGCGAGAAGGTGATGTGCACATGCATGTCGATCAGGCCCGGCGTGAGGGTCACGCCCGGCAGGTCGACCCTCTCCGCGTCCGCCGGGACCGAATCGCCCTGTCGGCCGACCTGGGTGATCCGACCGTCGGTGATGATGACCTGGGGGCGCTCGACGCGGGCGCCAGAGGCCACATCGATCAGCCGGTCGGCGGTGACTGCGACAGTGCCCGCCTGCGCGGGAAAGGCGGCGAGGCCCACAAGGGCGAAGGCGGCGAGGCGGGGGGTTAGGCGCATGGTCGGCTCCGGCGACAGGGGCTAGGCGCCTTCCTAGCACGGCCCGGCCCTGCTCCAACCCCGTGACGCGGCGGGCGGGTGACAGAGGGGCCCGGGTCCGGTATCGGACCCCGACGCGTGCAGGAGGTCCCGGACTTGAGCGAGACGTCATCGACGAACCCTGCGGCCGAGGGACAGGGCTGGGCCACCGCCCGGACCCTGGCCGAGGCCCTGCCCTTCATCCAGCAGTACGACCGCGAGACCGTGGTCATCAAGTACGGCGGCCACGCCATGGGCCAGGAGGAGACCGCGCGCCTGTTCGCCGCCGACGCCGTCCTGCTCAAGCTGCTCGGCCTGCATCCGGTGGTGGTGCATGGCGGCGGCCCGCAGATCTCGCGCATGCTGGACAAGGCCGGGGTGAAGTCGACCTTCGTGGACGGCCTGCGGGTCACCGACCAGGCCACCATGGAGGTGGCCGAGATGGTCCTGTCCGGCGCCATCAACAAGGAGATCGCTAACTGGATCACCCTGGCGGGCGCCGAGGCGGACGTCCGCGGGGTGGGCCTGTCGGGCAAGGACGCCCGCCTGATCACGGTGGAGAGGGCGACCCGGACCCGCAAGGACCCGGACAGCCAGATCGAGCAGGTGGTGGACCTGGGCTTTGTCGGCGAACCGACCCGGATCGACCCTCAGCTGATCCAGGGCCTGATCTCGGCCGAGCACGACTACATCCCGGTCATCGCCCCCATTGGCGTCTCCGAGGACGGCCAGACCTACAACATCAACGCCGACACGGTGGCCGGCGCCCTGGCCGGGGCGCTGTCGGCCAAGCGGATGCTGCTGCTGACCGATGTGGCGGGCGTCCTGGGGGCCGACGGTGAGCTGATCCGCCAGATGTCCGTGGATGAGGCCCGGTCCGCCATCGCCTCGGGCGTGGCCTCGGGCGGCATGATCCCCAAGCTGGAGACGGCCATCGCCGCAGTCGAGGCCGGGGTCGAGGCGGTGGTCATCCTGGACGGCCGCCGCGCCCACGCCATGCTGGTCGAGCTTTTCACCGAGCACGGGTCGGGAACCCTGATCACCCGATGAGCCCGGACCTCAGCCACATCGACACCTGGCTGTTCGACCTGGACAACACCCTCTACCCGGAGGAGTCCGGCTTCATGCGGCAGGTCGAGAGCCGCATGACCGCCTTCGTCATGAAGGTGACGGGGCTGGAGCGGGACGCTGCCTTCGCCCTTCAGAAGAAGTACCTGGCCGAGCATGGCCTGACCCTGGGCGGGCTGATGCGGCACCACGGGGTGGACCCGGCGGACTTCCACGCCCTGTTCCACGACCTGAGCCTGGACGCCCTGGCGCACGATCCAGAGCTGCTCGTAGCCCTGGCCCGCCTGCCCGGACGGCGGCTGATCTTCACCAACGCCGACGACTTTCACGCCGAGAGGGTGCTGAACCATCTGGGCCTGACTCACCTGTTCGACGAGGTCTTCCACATCCACTCCTTCGGCTTTGCGCCCAAGCCCGACCCCCTGGGCTTTACGCGGATGATCGAGGTCCATGGCCTCGACCCCGCCGCCACCGCCTTCTTCGAGGACTCCGAGCGCAACCTGAAACCCGCCCACGACCTGGGCATGACCACCGTTCTGGTCGGGCCCCGGGCGAGCGCCTCCGAGGCCCCCTTCGTCCATCACAGGACCGCACGCCTGACCCCCTTCCTCAATCACGCCCGCCTCCGGGAGACCGTCTGATGAGCCTGACCTACGCCGACCTCTGCACCGAGATCGAAGCCGCCTGGGAGGCGCGCGAGGGGGTCTCCACCGCCACCACCGGCCCGGTGCGCACCGCCGTGGACGAGACCCTGCGCCAGCTCGACAGCGGCGACCTGCGGGTCGCGACCCGGGGCGAAGACGGCGCCTGGACGACCCACCAGTGGGTCAAGCAGGCCATCCTCCTGTCCTTCCGCCTGAACCCTAACCGGGTGCACCACGCCCCCGGTCCGGGCCCCTACTGGGACAAGGTGGACACCAAGTTCGAGGGCTGGGAGGCCGCCCGCTTCGAGGCCGCCGGCTTCCGCGCCGTGCCCGGCTGCGTGGTGCGCAAGGGCGCCTTCATCGCCCGCAACGTGGTGCTGATGCCCTCCTTCGTGAACATCGGCGCCTTCGTCGATGAAGGGACCATGGTCGACACCTGGGCCACCGTCGGGTCCTGCGCCCAGATCGGCAAGAACGTGCACCTGTCCGGTGGCGCGGGGATCGGCGGGGTGCTGGAGCCTCTGCAGGCCAACCCGACCATCATCGAGGACAACTGCTTCATCGGCGCCCGCTCCGAAGTGGCCGAGGGCGTGATTGTGCGCGAGGGCAGCGTCCTGTCCATGGGCGTCTACCTGACCTCCACCACCCCCATCATCGATCGGCGCACGGGCGAGGTCTTCACCGGCGAGGTGCCGCCCTATTCGGTGGTCATGTCCGGCAGCCGGCCAAGCCCGCACGAGGGGCTGCCCGGCACCTACTGCGCGGTGATCATGAAGACGGTGGACGCGCGCACCCGGGCCAAGACCTCCATCAACGAACTCCTGAGGGACTAGGTCCATGGCCGGGATCGACGCCGTCGAGCTGACCCGCGAGCTGATCCGCCGACCCTCCGTGACGCCGGCCGACGCCGGGGCCATGGACGTGGTCGAGCAGGTCCTGGCGGGTCTTGGCTTCACCTGCCGCCGGATGCGGTTCGGCGAGATCGAGAACCTCTACGCCCGGATCGGTACGGCCCGGCCCAACCTCTGCTTCGCCGGCCACACCGACGTGGTGCCGGTGGGTGACGCCGGGGCCTGGAGCCGCGAGGCCTTCGCTGCCGATATCGTCGACGGGGTGCTGATCGGCCGGGGCGCCGTGGACATGAAGAGCGCCATCGCCGCCTTCGCCGCCGCCGCCGCTGCGGCCCTGGCCGAGGGCGCGGTGAAGGGCTCCCTGTCCTTCCTGATCACCGGCGATGAGGAGGGCGTGGCCCTCGACGGGACCAAGCGGGTGGTGGAGACCCTGAAGGCCGAGGGCGAGGTGATCGACCACTGCATCGTCGGTGAGCCGACCAGCGCCGAGAGCTTTGGCGACATGGTCAAGATCGGTCGCCGGGGCTCGATCAATGTCGGTATCCGGGTCGAGGGGATCCAGGGTCATGTGGCCTATCCGCACCGGGCGGCCAATCCCGTGCCGGTCCTGATCCGCCTCTTGGCCGCCCTGCAGGCGCGGGTGCTGGACGAGGGATACGCCGACTTCCAGCCGTCGAACCTGGAGGTCACCACGGTGGACGTGGGCAATCCCACCACCAACCTGATCCCCGCCGTCGCCTCGGCCCGGCTGAACATCCGCTTCAATCCCGCCCACCGGGGCGCGGACCTGGCCGCCTGGATCCAGGCCGAGGCCGACCGCGCCGCCGAGGGCTTCCCCGGGTCCATCACCCTGACCCCGGCGATCAGCGGCGAGGCCTTCCTGACCGAGCAGGGCCCCTTCACAGAGCTGGTGGCGGGCGCGGTGGAGGCCGTGTCGGGACAGAGGCCGGACCTGTCCACCACGGGGGGCACGTCCGACGCCCGCTTCATCCGGGCCCTGTGTCCGGTGGTGGAGCTGGGCCTGGTGGGCCGCACCATGCACGCCGTGGACGAGCGCGCGCCGGTGGAGGAGATCCGCCGCTTACAGGCCGTCTACGAGACCCTGATCCGGCGCTACTTCGCCGCCCCGCCCTCGGCATAGGACACGCCCATCAGGCTGAGGCCCGAGGCTGGCGCCACGGGACCGCAGGCCCGGCGGTCGCGCGCCTCCAGTGCGGCCTTCACGTCCTGCGCCGTCCAGCGCCCGACGCCCACCTCGGCCAGGGTTCCGGTCATGGACCGGACCTGCCGGTGCAGGAAGGAGCGCGAGGCGAAGCTGAGCCAGACCTCCTCGCCCCGGCGGCTGACCTCGGCCAGGTCCAGGGTCTTGACCGGCGACTTCGCCTGGCAGGCCAGGTCGCGGAAGGTGGTGAAGTCGTGGTGGCCCACCATGACCTGGGCGGCGGCGTGCATGGCCTCGGCGTCCAGGGGCGTCTTGACGTGCCAGACCCGGCCCCGGTCCAGCGCCGGAGGCGCCGGGCGGTTGAGGATGCGGTAGAGATAGCGCCGTTCGGTGGCCGAGAACCGGGCGTGCCAGCCCTCCGGGGCGACCTCGGCCTCCAGCACCACCACCGCCTCATCGACCAGGTGGGCGTTGAGGGCGTTGCGCACGGTCTGGGCCGGCCAGTCCCGGGTGAGGTCCACATGCACCACCTGGCCTGTTGCATGGACGCCCGTGTCGGTGCGGCCGGCGGCCTGCAGGCGCACGGCCTCGCCGCAGAAAGCCAGGACCGCCCGCTCCACCGCCCCCTGGACCGTGGGCAGGTCGCCCTGGGCCTGGAAGCCCTTGTAGGGGCCGCCGTCGTATTCGAGGGTCAGGCGGTAGCGGGGCATCAGGCCAGCCGGGTCCCGGCGGGCAGGGGCAGGCCGCGCAGGAAGTCGGCGGCGTCCTGTGGCCCTCGGCCCTCGCGCTGGAGGCGGAGCAGGCGCACCGCACCTTCGCCCGTCGCCACCAGCAGGGCGTCGTCCAACACTTCTCCCGGCGCGCCTGACCCGGCTTCGGCCCGGCTGAGCAGGGCCTTGACCCGGACGGGACCGCGGGGCCCGGGGGCCTCGAACCAGGCGCCGGGGAAGGGCGAGAGGCCGCGGATCTTGCAATCCAGCTCGGCGGCGGGGCGGGTCCAGCGCAGGCGGGCGGTCCGGGCGCTGATCTTCTTCGCGTAGGTGGCGCCTTCGTCGGCCTGAGGGGTCTCGATGGCCCGGCCGGCGGCGATGTCGGCCAGGGTGGCGGCCAGCAGGTCGGCGCCGGCCTCGGCCATCCGGTCGTGCAGGGTCCCGGCGGTCTGGTCCGGCGCGATAGCCAGGCGGGCGGTGGAGAGGATGGGCCCTTCGTCCAGCCCCTCCGTCATGCGCATGACCTGGACGCCGGTCTCAGCGTCGCCGGCCATGATGGCGCGCTGGATGGGGGCGGCGCCGCGCCAGCGGGGCAGGAGGGAGGCGTGCAGGTTGAAGGCGCCGAGGCGCGGCGCCTCCAGCACCTCCCGGGGCAGGATCTGGCCGTAGGCGACCACAACGGCGGCGTCGAGGTCTAGGGCCCGGAAGGCCTCGACCTCGGTCGGGTCGCGCATCGAGGCGGGGGTGCGGACGGGCAGGCTGAGGGCGTCCGCCAGGGCTTGCACTGGCGAGGGGCGGAGCGCCTGGCCGCGTCCGCGGGGCGCCGGGGGCTGGGCGTAGACGGCCGCGACCTCATGGCCCGCGGCGGCGACGGCCTTCAGGCAGGCGGCGGCGATGTCGGGGGTCCCGAGGAAGGCGAGGCGCATGGGCGGGGTTTACCCCTCCCGCGCCGGTGAGGGAACTGGGAGGGCCGGGATCAGCCCGTGCGAGCCAGCTTGCGCACCCGCGCCACGGCCCGGTCGCGCTTCAGCCGGGAGAGGTGGTCGATGAAGAGGACGCCCTTGAGGTGGTCCATCTCGTGCTGGATGCAGACGGCGAAGAGGCCCTCGGCGTCCTCGGTGACGTCCTTGCCGTGATAGTCGAGATAGCGCAGCTTGACCCGGGCCGGACGGTCAACCTCGTCATAGATCTCGGGTACGGACAGGCAGCCCTCCTCGTAGGGGGCGGTCTCCTCCGAGGCCCAGAGGATCTCGGGATTGACGAAGTAGCGCGGCTCCGGCGGCTCGCCCTGCCGGGCGAGGTCCATGACAATCACCTGCTTGGGCACGCCCACCTGGATGGCGGCGAGGCCGATCCCGGGGGCCGCGTACATGGTCTCCAGCATGTCGTCCATGAGCCGGCGCAGGTCGTCATCCACCTGTTCGACAGGGGTGGAGACCTGCTTGAGGACGGGGTTGGGGACGGTGAGGATGTCGAGGACGGCCATGACTTCGCCAGTTAGGGACGGGTCCGGGCAGCGTCAAGCCGCGCCGTCGTCTGCGTTCGGGTCCAGGCGGGCGAGGGGGCGGACCCCGGTCTCGACGTGGGGCAGTTCGGGCATGGGCTTGCCCTCATGGTCGACCCCCAGGGCCTCGAAGCGGCGGGCCTGGGGCAGGACCCGGCTCTCCAGCGAGCCGACGACCTGGTTGTATTTCTCCACGGCCTGGGTCAGGGCCTTGCCGACCCCGGCCACATGGCCGCCCATGTCGGACAGGCGCTTGTAGAGCTCGCGGGCGACCTTGGCGATCTCGGCGGCGCCCCGGGCCTGGTCCTCCACCCGCCAGCCATAGGAGACCGCCTTGCACAGGGCGAAGAGGGTGGTGGGCGTGACCACCACGACCTTCTGGGCCATGGCCTCGTTCAGGAGGTCGGGCTGGCGGTCGAGGGCGGCCACCAGGAAGCTGTCGCCGGGGATGAACATGGCCACGAAGTCGGCGCTGCCGCCCAGCTCATCCTGATAGCCCCGGGAGGCGAGGGTGCGCACATGGGTGCGGACGCTGTCGGCGTGACGGGCGAGGGCGGCCTCCCTCTGGGCTTCGTCCGGAGCGTCCTGGGCGTCGAGGAAGGCGCCGATGGAGACCTTGGCGTCGATGACGAGTTCGCCGCCGCCGGGCATGCGCACCACCACGTCGGGCCGCTGGCGGCGCTCGCCTGAGGACACCGTGACCTGCTCGAGGAAGTCGAAACGGTTCTGCAGGCCGGCCATTTCCAGGACGTTGCGCAGGGTCTGCTCGCCCCAGCGGCCCTGGACGCCGACCCCCCGGCGCAGGGCGGCGGTGAGCTTCTGGGTTTCGTCCCGGGCCGCGGTCGAGGCCTGGAGGAGGGCGCCGATCTGTTCACGCAGGCCCCCGGTCTCCTGGGCCCGGGCCGTCTCCATGTCGGTGACCTGCTTCTGGAACTTCTCGAGGGTCTCGGTCACGGGCTTGAGCTGGCCGGCCAGCTTTTCCTCCGCCAGCTTCTCCCGCAGTTCGAAGCTTTCGTTGGCCCGGGCGATGAGCTGTTCGGCGATGGCGCCGGCGGCCTCGGCCTGCAGCAGCTCGGCGTTGCGCGCGGCCATCTCCTCGATGACCTGGACCCGGGCGGCCGTGGCCTGGAGGTCGGCGACCCGCACCTCCGCCCGGTCCGCCCGGCCCCGCTCAAGCACGGCCCAGATGACGGCGATCAGGGCGACGGCGAAGCCCAGGAGGGCGATGAGAAGTTCAGAGTTCATGAAGTGTTCTTAAGTCGGAATCGCCGCCGTGTCACCGGGCGCGGTCAGGCGGGCCGGCGGGCGCGCAGGGCCTGGGTCAGGGTGCCGTCGTCCAGCCAGTCGAGCTCGCCGCCCACGGGCACGCCCCGGGCCAGGAGGGTCACCTCTGCGCCGCTCCCGGAGAGGCGCTCGGCCAGGTAGTGGGCGGTGGTCTGGCCGTCGACTGTGGCCGGCAGGGCGAGGATGACCTCTCGCACGCCCCCTGCGGCGACCCGGGAGAGCAGGCCGGCGATGCGCAGGTCGTCCGGCCCGACCCCGTCGAGGGCCGAGAGCAGGCCGCCCAGCACATGGTAGCGGCCCCGGAAGGCGCCCGCCCGCTCCAGCGCCCAGAGGGCGCCGGCCTCCTCGACCACGCAGATCAGGGCGGCGTCCCGCGAGGTGTCGGAACAGACCGTGCAGGGATCGCGGGTGTCCAGGGCGCCGCAGGCGGAGCACGCCCGGACCTTGGCCGCGGCGTCCGCCATGGCCTCGGCCAGCGGGGTCATGAGCTGCTCCCGGCGCTTGAGCAGGGCGAGGGCGGCGCGGCGCGCAGACCGGGGCCCCAGCCCCGGCAGGCGGGACAGGAGGCTGATCAGCCGTTCGATCTCGGGTCCGGCGGATGCGGCCAAGGCCCCTGCCTCCAATGGGTCGGAAACGACTTGCAGGGTGCACCCCGAGGGGTGATTCTGTCCAAGCCCGCCCGCCGTCCACCTTGGGGCCTATCGCCTCGGAACGTCTCCGCAGACCTTTGATCAATCAATGAAGGCTTGAGCGACATGGAGCAGGCAGGCTCACGGATCATCGTCCTTAACGGCGTGTCAAGCGTCGGCAAGAGCTCGACTGCGCAAGCCCTTCAGAACCGCGCTAAGGCCACCTTGCTGCACGTCGCAATGGACGCCTTCATCGGTATGCTTCCTGCAAGAACGATGGGCGACACCGAGGGCCTTAACTTCCAAGAGGAGGAGATCGATGGGGCGCCCGTGATCTCGATCCAACGGGGTCCGGTGTTTCAGCGCCTCATGCGGGGAATGACAGAAGCCATCGGAGCACTTGCAGATCAGGGCAACGACCTCGTCGTCGACATCGTGATGCTGGGCGGAGAGTACGAAGCCTATCGGCGTCTGTCCGCCCGACATGAAGTTCAGTTCGTCGGGCTGTTTGCCCCCCTAGACATTCTAGAGGCGCGGGAACAGGCGCGGGGAGACCGCGCGATTGGCTTGGCGCGTGGTCAAATCGATCTGGTGCATCGGGAGGTGACCTACGACTTGCGGATCGACACCGTCGCCATGTCGCCCCAACAGGCTGCGGAAGCGATCTGTGCCGAGTTCGGACTCTAAGCTTCGACGCGTCCCGCGATGCCCGACCGCCCCGCGACGATACGGTCCATGATTCGCGCCGGCAGCCACCGCAGCGGATTCAATTGAAGAGGGCTGGGCTCACCTGCCCATAGCGCGCACGGGGCCGCAGGGCTTCGAGCGCCTTCTGGATCGTATGGGCGACCTTCCCGGATGGCATGCGTGCACCGCCCGCGTCGGCCCAGCCGCTCAGCGTGGGCACCGTATGGGGCAACTACGAGATGGGGGAGATCCGCCGCCGCCGACTTTCCGCCGCTCGCCGTCTGTCCGCCTGGTGGGGCGGGAGGCTAGTCCTCGCCGGCCTCCTCAGCAAGGTCGTCGACCAGGGCCGGCTCGGGCGGGGGCAGGTGGCGGATCTGGACGACCTCGGCGCCGGGGAAGGCCTCGATCACCGACAGGACAAAGGGGTCCTGGGCGATCTCGGCGCGGGTCTCGCGGGCCTCGCGGGTCTGGCGCTCCCAGAGGCTTTCCGCCCCGCCGCCGCCCTGGGCCGCCACCAGCCAGGGCTGGCCGGTCCAGGCCTTGAGGCGGCCGACCAGGCGCTGGGCGAGGTTGGCAGGGGCGCCGGGCGCGGGCTCGAACTCCAGGACGCCGGGGCGAAAGCTGACCGGGCGGACGAAGCGTTCGACATCCAGCTTCAGCGCGATGTCCCGCTCGGCGTCGATCCGGGCGACAAGGTCCTCGAAGGTCTGCAGGGTGGGGGCCTGGCGGGCCTCGAGCTGGGGAGAGGCCTGGGGGGAGGCCTGGGGCGAAAGGGCGCGCGCGGCGCCGCCCTGTCCCGCGCCGCCCGCGCCTCCGCCGCCCGGGACGCTTCCACCGCCCGGGATCTCCCCGTTCCTGAGGAGCTTGAGCGCCTCTTCCGGGCCGGGCAGGTCCGCGGCGTGGGCCAGGCGGATCAGGGCCATGTCCGTGGCCGCCGCAGGGTCCGGCGCCCGCCCGACCTCCTCGTGGGCCCGGAGCAGCATCTGCCAGAGGCGGGCGAGGATAGGGGCGGAGACCGCCGCGCCGGCGGCGGCCAACCGGGCGGCCTGGTCTTTCGGCAGGGTCAGGGCCTGGGGCCCCACCGCCCGGGCGACGGAGGCGCCGTGGACGTGCTCCATCAGGTCAAGGATCACCTGGGCGGGGTCGGCGCCCAGGGCGTAGAGGTGGCGGAAGGCGCTGACGGCGCCGCCGGGGTCGCCCTTGAGGACAAGCTCGAAGAGGTCGAGGGTCCCGGCCCGGTCGGCCAGGCCCAGCATGTCGCGGATCAGGGCGGCGGGGACGGTCTGGCCGGGCTCTGCCTGGACGATGGCCTGGTCGAGCAAGGACTGGGCGTCCCGCACCGAGCCTTCGGCGGCCCGGGCGATGAGGGTCAGGCCCTCGGCGTCCACCCGCACGCCTTCGGCTTCGAGGATCATCTGCAGGTTGCGGATGATGTCCTCCGGCTCCACCCGGCGCAGGTCGAACCTCTGGCAGCGCGAGAGGATGGTGACCGGCACCTTGCGGATCTCGGTGGTGGCGAAGATGAACTTGGCGTGGGGCGGGGGCTCCTCGAGGGTCTTCAGGAGGGCGTTGAACGCCCCCGTCGAGAGCATGTGCACCTCGTCAATGATGTAGACCTTATAGCGGGCCTCCACCGGGGCGTAGCGCACCCCATCGAGCAGGTCGCGCATGTCGCCCACGCCGGTCCGGCTGGCGGCGTCCAGCTCCAGCACATCCATGTGCCGGCCCTCGATGATGGCCCGGCAGTGCCGCCCCTCGACGGCGAGGTCCAGGCTGGGCGCGTCGGCGGCGTCGGTCTGGTAGTTCAGGGCCCGGGCCAGCAGCCGGGCCGTGGTGGTCTTGCCCACCCCCCGGACGCCGGTGAGCATGAAGGCGTGGGCGATCCGCCCCACGGCGAAGGCGTTGCGAAGGGTCCGGACCATGGCCTCCTGGCCGTAGAGGTCCTCGAAGGTGCGGGGCCGGTACTTCCGCGCAATGACGGTATAGGCGGCGTTGCCGGCCGGCGCAGGCGCCGCGGCCGGAGGGGCGGGCGCAGGTTCGCCGAACATGTCCGCGGTATCGGGATCACGCTCCGGCGCATCAGGTTCGGGCGTGAGGTCTTCGTCGGCCATGGTCGCCATTTGGGCTGGGTGGAGACCGGACGACGACCCGGAACGGGACTCGTTACGGCTGCTTCCTTCCGGACCTGACCGGGTTGGCGAGGCGTCCGCCCATCGCCGATCTCCACCCCCTATATCGCGGTCCCTCGCCCCTCATGCAAGCGTGTGCAGATCGCCGCCTGTGGGCTAAAAGACGACTCATGCCCTTGAACGCCTTCCAGAACACTTTCGCCGGCAACCCCCTGGACCGCGCCAGCGAGCGCCGAAAGGACTCCGCCTGGCTTGCCGAGCGCCTCTCCTCCGACCAGTCCCTGGGTCTCGTGCTCTGGAACGGAAAGGCCCTCGTGGAGCGCTCCGGCTCGGGCGGAACCCAGATCGCCTACCTTCCGTCCCGACTTGTGGAGGACCTGGCCGGTGGCCCGGAGCGCCTGCTGTTCATGGGCCTTTGGCAGGACACGGCGGTCTTCGCCGTCGACCTGGAGGGCCCCGCGGACCCGACGGATGGCCCGCTCCAGGGCATGGGACGGTTCGAGGACGCGCGAGCCCTGGCCTCCAGTCTGCCGGCGGGCGAGATCGCCATTGTCGGCACCGCCAAGGGCGTCTTCGAATGGCGGCGCAAGCACCGGGCCTGTTCCGTCTGTGGCGAGCCCACCCGCACCGCTGAGGGCGGCTGGAAGCGCGAATGCCCGGCCTGCGGCGCCGATCACTTCCCCCGGACCGATCCGGTCGTGATCATGCTGGCCGTCCATGGCGACCGCTGCATGCTGGGCCGCCAGGAGATCTGGCCCCCGGGCATGTTCTCGGCCCTCGCCGGCTTCCTGGAGCCTGGCGAGACCATCGAGGAGGCGTGCGCCCGCGAGCTCTATGAGGAGGCGGGACTGAGGGCGACCTCGGTGACCTATCACTCCACCCAGCCCTGGCCCTTCCCGAACTCCCTGATGATCGGCCTGATCGCCGAGGTCGACAGCGACGACGCCCGTCCGGACCAGACCGAGTTGTCAGAGGTGCGCTGGTACACCCGCGAGGACGCCCGGGCCCTGCTGGCGGGCGAAATCAAGGGCAGCTTCTCCCCCGGCGGCATGGCCATCGCCCACCAGCTCATCAAGGCCTGGGCTGAGGGGGCCTGAGGCCGCAGGCTCAGCTGACCCCCTCACCGCGCTTCGCGCGGAGCTCCCCCTTGGGGGAGCAATTGGCGCTTCTAATTCCTCCCCCCAGGGGGAGGTGGCCCGGCGCCTGCGCCGGGGCGGAGGGGGTCAACGGCTTCTCAGCCGACCCCCCAGATCTTCTTTCCGCCGGCGCTTGTTCGCTATCCCACCTGGGCCCGGTAGGGAGCTGCGGGATAGACGCCGAGGATCTCGAACCGCTCGGAGAAGAACTGGAGTTCCTCGAAGGCGCGGGCGACGGCCTCGTCCCCGGGCCGCCCGTCGATCTCGGAGTAGAAGAAGGTCGCCGTGAAGGCGGCGTTCTCCATGTAGCTTTCCAGCTTGGTCATGTTGACCCCGTTGGTCGCAAAGCCGCCCAGCGCCTTGTAGAGGGCGGCGGGCAGGTTGCGGACCCGGAAGACGAAGCTGGTCACGCACTTCACGCCCGGCCCGGGGGCCGGGGCTTCGGCGTCAGCGTCAGCGGTCATCACCAGGAAGCGGGTGGTGTTGTTATGTGTGTCCTCGATGTCCGGAAGCAGGATGTTGAGGCCATAGAGGCGCGCCGCCAGCGCCGGAGCGATCGCCGCCCGGGTCGGGTCTGGCCGCTCGGCCAGCTGGCGGGCGGCCAGGGCGGTGTCGCTGACGGGTTCTCGGGTCAGGCCCAGCCGGGCGATGGTTCCGCGGCACTGGGCGAAGGCGATGGGCATGGACGCCACCGACTTCAGGTCGTCCACCCTCACGCCGGGGTTGGCCATCAGCTGGAAATGGATCGGCTTGAAGTGTTCGCCAATAATCCGCAGGCCCGAAGAGGGCAGGAGGTGATGGACGTCGGCCACCCGCCCGGCGATCGAGTTCTCAACCGCGATCATGCCCAGCCGGCACTCGCCCGCGCGGACGGCCTCGAAGGCCTCCTCAAAGGTGGCGCAGGGCACGGGCTCCATGTCCGGGTAGGCGGCCAGGCAGGCTTCGTGACCGTTCGCGCCCAACTCTCCCTGAAAGGCGATCCGGTTGCGGTTCATGCGGGGGCTCCAAGGCTCCGTGCGTGGGCGCGGGCGCGTTCCAGGTCGGCGGGGTTGTCTACCGAGACGGGCGCCTCGTCCAGTACGGCTGACCAGATCGTCATGCCCAGCTCCAGCGCCCGAAGCTGCTCGAGCCGCTCGCGGCGCTCCAGGGGAGAGGGCGGGGCGGCGGTGAACTGCTGAATCGCCTCACGCCGGTAGCCGTAGATTCCGTGATGGATCCAGACCGGACCTTCGCCGAAAAGCACCGATCGGGTGAAGTAAAGGGCCCGGCCGGACCGTCCGTCCGGGTCCATGGCCGCGACCACCTTGGGCATGTCCGGGTTGGTCCGGTCCTCGGGGCCCGCCTCGGCGACCATGACGGTGGAGATGTCAGCCTCGGGTCGCTGGTCGAGGAGGTCGGCGCAGGCGCGGATCGCCTCCGGGGCGATGAAGGGGATGTCGCCCTGGAGATTGATCACCACGTTGTGGCGGCCCTCCGGGTCAAGTGCGCCCAGGGCGGCCAGGATGCGATCTGACCCGGACGGCAGGTCCGGATCGGTCAGGACGGCGCGCCCTCCGGCCGCCTCGACCGCCTGGACGATCTCGGCGTCTCCCGCCGCCACGGCCACCGGGCCGATGCCGGCGGCCTCGGCCTGGCGCAGGACTCGGACAATCATCGGCAGGCCGCCGATGTCCGCCAGGGGTTTGCCGGGCAGTCGGGTCGCGGCCATTCGCGCCGGGATGAGGAGGATCGGAGTCATGAACCTGAGGCCTGGAGCCATCTGCGCGGTTGCGCGAGCGCCGGTAGCGTGTAAGAGACGCCAACGCAATAAGGGGCCGGGAATCTCCGGTTCCGCAGGGCCTTCAGTCGGCCTTGCAGGTTTTGGGTGGCGGGGCTTCGGTCCCGAAAAGAATCGGTTTCGGGACGATGAGCAATCTGAACTTTAACATGATCGCCGGCGCCGGGCTCGCGACGGCCCTGGCCATCGTCGGGCTTCGGGAAGTCACGACGGGGCTCTTCAATGTCGAGGCGCCGGAGAAGCCCGGCTATCTGATCGAGGCGACCGTTGAAGGTGGCGGCGAGGCGGCCGTCGCCGAGGTGACTCCTGATTTCGGGACCGTTCTTCCAATCGCCGACGTAAAGGCCGGCGAGGCCGTCTTCGCCAAGTGCCAGGCCTGCCACAACATCGCCAATGGCGGCGCCAACGGCATTGGCCCCAACCTGTGGGGCGTTGTCGGTCTTAAGCCCGGGACGCACGCCGGCTACGCCTATTCAGCGGCCATGACGGAATTTGGAGCCAAGCAGGCCGTCTGGGACGACCTTCAACTCTACGAGTACCTGAGGGCGCCCCAGAAGTATGTTCCGGGCACCAAGATGTCCTTCGTCGGCCTCAAGAAGTCCGAGGACAGGGTCAACATGATTGCCTACCTGCGCGCTCAGGGCGGCAGCCTGCCCCTGCCGGCGCCGAACCCCGCGGCGGCGGCGCCTGCAGCGGCTCCCGCCGAAGCGGCCGCACCTGCCGACGCCGCTCCTGCAGCGGATGCCGCCGCCAAGCCCGCGGCCTGATTTCTGCGGTCGGTCGGGCTCAGGCCGGACCCGGTCGGGTCCGCGACAGGGGTCGCCTGTAGGCCGTAGGGTCACCGCCGCCCGAACTGCGAATTCTCTCGATCGCCTCCCTCAGGGGCTCCTGCGCCACCGCCATGTGATGGGCGTTGGCGTGGATGATCCGGACGCCGTCCACAAGGATGGCCACATGACCCTTCCAGAAAACCAGATCCCCCCGTTCCAGGTCCCCCGCCGCCACGGGCGCGCCAAGGGCCCGCTGCAGGTCTGAGTCCCGCGGGCAGGCGCGGCCACAGGCGAGGAGCGACTGGAGGATGAGGCCGGAGCAGTCGATCCCGCATCCCTCCCGTCCGCCCCAGAGGTAGGCGGCGCCGAGGTGCGCCTCTGCGATCTCGGCGGGATCGGCCGCCACCTCGCCCAGGGGCGACAGGTGGGACCCCGGGAGCCAGAAGCCCGCGTCGCACTGCACCAGCCGTCCCTCCCGGGCCGTGACGGTCACCAGGCTGTTCAGGGAGATCGGGCCCGTGGGCCGCGACTTGATGGTCGGGGATTCGAACCCGTAGGTCAGGGGAACCCTGACCCAATGCGTCGGCGGCGCGCCTTCCGGGGCCAGGGCGCCGAAGGCCAGATGCCCGACATATCCGTCCCGCACCGCCTGCCCCCAGGCGTAGCCGTCACGGATCTCCAGGACATCAAACCGCTCTCCCAGCAGGACCTGGTCCAGCTGCTCTGCGTCCGGTCGGGGTTCGCGGCGGATGGCTGTAGCCGGGACGGAGACCTGCATCCGGCGGGGGCGCTCGAACCGCCGGGCGTCCAGGCGGCCCTCGAGGTCGTCGGCGGCGAGGTCCGGCCGGGCGAGGGTGAGGCGGGGGTCGGGCTTCACGCGTAGCGCGCCTTCAGCATGGCGAAGAGCCCGCGGATGGCCTGGGCCTCCCCGCCGGCCGGGTATCCGGGCTGGGCCCGCGGGTTCCAGGCGAAGATGTCGAAATGGGCCCAGGCGCCGGCGGGGGCGAACTTCTGAAGGAAGAGGGCCGCGGTCATGGCGCCCGCCTGGGCCCAGGCGTCCGGATCGTTCTTGAGGTCGGCGATCTCGGTGTCCAGGGAGGGCAGGTACCCCTTCCAGAGCGGCAATCGCCAGACCGGATCGGAGGCCTTGCGCGCGCCCGCCTCGATGGCGGCGGCGAGGTCGTCATCGTCCGTGAAGAAGGGCGGCAGCTGGGGCCCCAGGGCGACCCGGGCGGCCCCGGTCAGGGTGGCCATGTCCAGGGTCAGGTCGGGCGAGAGCTCCGAGGCCCGGGTAAGGGCGTCGGCGAGGATCAGGCGCCCCTCGGCGTCGGTGTTCCCGACCTCGACGCTCAGGCCCTTGCGCGTGGCCAGGACATCGCCGGGACGCATGGCGTCGCCGCTGACGGCGTTCTCAACGGTCGGGACCAGGATGGAGAGCCGCACCGGAAGGCGGGCCTCCATGACCATGGCGCCGAGGGCCAGGACGTGCGCCGCCCCGCCCATGTCCTTCTTCATCAGCCGCATGCCGGCTGACGGCTTGAGGTCGAGGCCTCCGGTGTCGAACATGACGCCCTTGCCCACGAGGGCGAGCCCGGGTCGCCCCGCCTCCCCCCAGGTGATCTCGATCATCCGCGGCTCCCGGCCGGGAGCCGCCGCGCGCCCCACCGCGTGAACGGCGGGATACCCCTTCGCCAGGAGGTCCTCCCCGGCGATTACTTCGATCTCTGCGCCAAAGCGTCCCGCCAGCTCGCGGGCCGCGACTTCGAGCTCGGCCGGCCCCAGATCGTTGGCCGGCGTGTTGATCAGGTCCCGGGCGAGGGCGCAGGCTCCGGCCTGGCTGGCGACCTCGGCCTCCTCGGCGCCCGGGACGTGAAGACGGGCCGGGGCGGTCTCGCGGCGCCGGTACCGCTCAAAGCGATAGAGGCCAAGGGCGAAGGCCAGGGCCGCATCTGTCGGCTCCAGGCCGCCGGGCCGGCCTTCCAGCCGGAACTCGCCCGGGGGCAGGCGCCCGGCCAGGGTCCGGAAGGCGGAAGCCTCGCCCGGCGAGCCGCCCAGCCCGAGCAGGACCCGGGCGGGCTTCCCGTCCGGCCCCGGAACGATGACCACCTGGCCGGGTCGGGCCCTGAAGTCCGCGCCTGCAAGACCCTGCTCCAGGGGCGAGGCGCCTGCGCGCCAGGCGGCCAGGTCCTCCTCGCAAAGGGCGATGACCGGAACGGGCGTTGCGCTGGCTTCCGGCGTGTCGGTGACGGCCATGGTCTTGCTCCCGGTGACGCCCCCTGTGGGGCCCTCGGGTCATTTGGGCCAAAGCGCCTGCAGCCGCAACGGGCGGGGCGGAGATCAGTGCGGATCGGAACGAAGGGCTGGCGGCGACTCAGGGCTCGGCTGCCGGGCGGGGCCGAGGCTGGCGGCGGCCAGCAGCGCAGCCGCGATCAGGGCCGCGACGACCCCGTATTCGACAACTGGCGCGGAGGCCTCCTGCCGGAGGACCCTGGCGAGCAACCTGGACATTCTGTTCTCCCGTGACACGGGAGGGCGGGAGTCCCCACGCCCCGGCTGAGCCTTTCGGCTTCCCCGCGCACTCTCCGACACCCTTGGCCCAGGTAGCTTAACGCCAAGTAAATCTCACGGATGTCGGTTGGAGTCCGTGTTGTTAATCTTGGTTGACAGTTATGGTTAACAGTAACCCTGAAGTCGCGGCCTGCTCTCAGGCTTCAAAGTTCCTGCCGCCGCCCCGAACAAAACCGAGGCCGACCAGTCCGGCGACAAGAAGAATGATGACCGTCGCGAAGCCGCCCTGCTGCGTCCGGGTCAGGTTGGTGCCGAAATTCACCATCATGGGGCCCAGCCATCCGGTCGCAACGCCGGAGAGGGCGTAGACCCCGAAGAAGGCCCCCGTCTTCTCCGGAGGCGTCAGCCGGGTCAGCATGGTCCGGGCCGAGGCGTATTGGGCGGTGATGAAGACGGCGTTCACGAAGCCGATCAGCAGGAAGATGACCTCCGGCAGGGTCCGGAAGACGGGTCCGTCCCAGACGGGCGCATGTGCGGAGGGCTCGAAGCTCCACAAATAGAGGATCCGGGTCGGCGACATGCCGAGCATGGCGACGATGCCGAGGATGGACATGGTGATGGCGATCCGGAGGGCGTTCTTGGGACCGAAGGCGGCGTCCATCCAGCGCCCGACAAAGCCCCCGAGCACGGCCAGGATGGACAGAAGGATGCCATAGGCGAGCATTTCGAGGGCCTGCCACTTCATCACGCCGACGGCGTAGATCCCGGCGTAGATCAGGATCGCGTTCATGCCGTCGACGAAGGCCATGCGGCTGAGGAGATAGATGGCCGCGTCCCGGTAGTTGCGGACGGTGGCCAGCATTTCCCAGAGCTGACGGGCCCCGTTCCGGAAGGCCTGCAGGACGGGAATCCCCGTGCGTGGAGCGTCCGGCGTAAAGAAAAACAGGGGCAGGGCGCCGATGGCGAAGATGCCGGCGGCGAGCAGGGCGACGATCCGCTCGTGCTCGTGCGCGGCCGTGTCGAGACCGAAGAGGGGCGCCTTGGGCACCCAGGCCCAGTCGACCCGGCCGGGAAGGGCGAAGGCCCAGGCGGTGAAGCCCAGGGCCAGGACGGAGAAGCCATTGCCCAGGGCGAGAGCAAGACCGGAGGCCTTGTGTGCGGCGCGCATGCCCGCCGCCCGGATGAGGAGGGAGTTGTGCAGGACCTCGGAGAAGGCGAAGCCCAGGCCGATCAGGGTGATGAGCAGCATGGTCACCGTGACCGACAGGCCTGACCCATCCGGCTTCGCCCACCAGAGGGCCGCCATCATCGGGACCATGGCGGCGACCACCAGGCCCAGCCAGAGCTTGCGGCCGCCCAGCTGGTCGATGGAGGCGCCGAGGAAGGGCGCCGTGGCCATGATGATCCAGCCTGCGTACTGGCTCCACTGGGAGATCACCGCCTGTCCCTTGACGGGATCGCCGATCATCACCGAGGCCACGTAGGGGGCGAAGATGTAGATGGTGACCAGGACCACATAGGGGTTGCGAGCGCCCTCGAAGAGCGACCAGGAGACCGCCCCGCGGGTCATCCGGCCGTCCCCGGCCAGGTCGGCGGCGACAGGCGGATCGACAATGGCGCCAGGCCCGTGAGCCTCGCCCGTAGGTATGGATTGAGACACGGCGTTTCCCCCACCCGCTGGCGTCTGGCGCGCCGGCTCGGCCCCGACCCTACTCCAACCGACCCGGTTGTGGAGTCTCAAAGGCGTCGGGCCGTGTCCTGGTCCTCGGACTCGACTCCCTTGCGGACCGGTTGGAAGATGCGGGCCGCAAACAGGCATTGGGGAGATGCACCATGGGACTTCTCGACGGCAAGGTGGCCATCGTCACGGGCGCGGGCGGCGGTTTGGGGGAGGCCTACGCCCGGCTCTTCGCCCAGGAGGGCGCCGCAGTCGTGGTCAACGACCTGGGGGGCGCCCGGGACGGGTCAGGCGACGGGTCGGTGAGTGCGGCCCAGAAGGTGGTCAACGATATCCTCGCCCAGGGCGGCAGGGCCGTGGCCAATGGGGACGACGTCTCCACCCTGGCGGGCGGCGAGAACATACTGAAGACGGCCCTGGACGCCTTCGGCCAGGTCGACATCCTCGTCTGCAACGCCGGGATCCTGCGCGACAAGTCCTTCGCCAACACCAGCGAGGCGGACTGGGACCTGGTGGTGAAGGTTCACCTCAAGGGGACCTACTGCTGCACCATGCCGGTCTGGAAGTGGCTGAAGGACAATGGTCGCCAGGGCGTCATCGTCATGACCAGCTCGACGTCAGGCCTTTATGGCAATTTCGGCCAGTCCAACTACGGGGCGGCGAAGGCGGGCATCTATGGCTTCATGCGCGTCCTGGCCATTGAGGGACGCAAGTACGGCATCCGGGTCATGGGCCTGGCGCCCGGCGCCTACACCCGCATGACCTCCGACCTCCCGGGCCGCGCCGGCCGCGAGCCGGATCCGCTGAGCCTGCCCGAGAACGTGGCGCCGGGCGTGCTCTATATGGTTTCGGACCTGGCGGCCGACCATACCGGCAAGGTCCTGGGGGTCTCCTCCCGCGGCGTGCGCGAGATCAAGATGCTGGAGACAGAGGGCTTCCAGCCGGGCCGGCCCTACACCGCCCAGGAGGTGGCGGAGCATGCCGCCGAGGTCTTCTTCGCGGAGAGCCAGAGCCGGACCGCGCCCGTACGTTGAAGCGCGGTCGCCGGCGTCAGGGGCTGAAGGCGGCGATCCGCCGGTCCAGCCCCGACCGGACGGCCGGCCATTCGGGCGCAATGACCGAATAGACCGCCGTGCTGCGTCGGCGGCCCGTCCAGACGATCCGGTCCCAGCGCTGGATCCCCTCGAAACTCGCCCCGAGCTTGAGGACGGCGGCCCGGGATCGGGCGTTGGTCTCGTCCACATGGAACTGGACCCGGCCGAAGCCCGCTTCGAAGGCTTCGCCCAGGAGCAGCCGCTTGGCAGAGGGGTTGACCGGGCCGCCCCGGGCCTCCGGCGCATAGTAGGTGAGGCCAATCTCCAGGCTGGCGTTGGCCGGGTCGATCTTGAGAAAGGCCGTGATCCCGACACAACGGCCGCCGCTCATCACCGCAAAGTGTCTCCAGGCGCCTGAGGCGGCGGCGGCTGGCCGCATCTCTGTCCAGAATCGGTCGAAGTGTTCGCCCAGGAGGGAGAGCGAGTATTGCGCCTCCCAGATCTCCGGATCGGCGGCGCACGCGGCGCGCAGCGGCTCCCGGTGAACCTCCGACAGGGGCTCAAGGGTCACGAAGGCGTTGGACAGCGGGCGATGGGGAAGTTCGTGGACCATGGCCCATGCTGGCGCGCTGTGGCCGGAATGACCAGTCCCGGTTGAGCCAGATCAAGGACGCTGAGCCCTCAAGCTTGGACTTTCGGCAAGGCGACCCCCGGCGCTTCGGCGGGCGCTTGAAGGAAAGGCGACCGCCATGGATTTCGAGTACTCCGCCCGCCAGAAGGAGCTCATCCGCCGCGTCAGCAACTTCATGGATGAGCACATCCACCCCGCCGTCCCGGTCTATGAGGCCCAGCACGCAGAGGGCGAGCCCTGGAAGGTGATCCCGGTGGTCAAGGACCTGAAGGGCAGGGCCCGCGCCGCCGGCCTCTGGAACATGTTCATGCCGCCGGACTCCGGCCATCCCCACGTGGATGACACCTTCGTCTTCGAGGGCGTCCAGCTGAGCAACCTTGAATACGCACCCATCGCCGAGATCATGGGGCGGGTGGGCTTCGCCTCTGAGGTCTTCAACTGCTCGGCGCCCGACACGGGCAACATGGAGGTCCTGAACCGCTTCGGGACCCGCGAGCAGAAGGACCGCTGGCTGGCGCCCCTGATGCGCGGGGAGATCCGCTCCGCCTTCCTGATGACCGAGCCCCTGGTGGCCTCCTCGGACGCCACCAACATCGAGACCCGTATCGACCGGGACGGCGATCACTATGTGATCAACGGCCGCAAGTGGTGGTCCTCGGGCATGGGAGACCCCCGCTGCAAGGTCGCCATCGTCATGGGCAAGACCAATCCGGACGCCGCCCTTCACGCCCAGCAGTCCCAGGTGCTGGTCCCCCTCGACACCCCCGGGATCAAGGTCCTGAGGATGCTGCCTGTCTTCGGCTATGACGACGCCCCTCACGGCCACGCCGAGGTCCTTCTGGAAAACGTCCGGGTGCCGGTGGAGGAGTCCCTTGTGCTGGGCGAGGGTCGCGGCTTCGAGATCAGCCAGGCCCGCCTGGGTCCGGGCCGCATCCACCACTGCATGCGCACCATCGGCGCCGCAGAAGTGGCCCTGGAGAAGATGTGCCGCCGGCTCATGACCCGGAAGGCCTTTGGCAAGTACATCTCCGAGCACTCGGTCTGGGAGGAACGGATCGCCCGGGCCCGCATCGACATCGAGATGACCCGACTGCTTTGCCTGAAAGCGGCCGACATGATGGACAAGGCCGGCAACAAGGTCGCCCGGATGGAGATCGCCATGATCAAGGTCCAGGCGCCGACCATGGCGATCAAGGTCATCGACGACGCCATCCAGGCCCATGGCGGCGGCGGGGTCACCAGCGATTTCGGCCTTGCCAAGGCCTACGCCAGCCAGCGCACCCTGCGCCTCGCGGACGGCCCGGACGAGGTGCACAACCGCACCATCGCGCGCATGGAGCTGGCGAAATACGGCGACCTGCAGATGAAGATCCGCGCCGAGCGCGACGCCGAGCGGGTTCCCGTCGGCATGCGGTGAGGTTCGGCGCAACGAAAAGGGCGGCCCGCGAAGGCCGCCCGCCGTCTTTGCCGGGGTGGCTCTAGCGCGTGGGCAGGGCCGCCGATGCGGCGCAGACCTGACGCATGAGGGCTTCGTCATCGGCGCCGTCGGCCTTCTTGGGCGCGATCCCGCGCCAGTCGCCGGTGATCTCCAGGGGCTTCCTGGGCGAGTAGCTGCCCATGGGGATGAGGTTCCTGGAACTGCAGTCGAGGGCGTAGATGAAGCCCACCCCATCCGGTGCGCCAGGGGCGGAGGGGCCCATCCGCGGCGTGGCGCCGACCTTGCCGATGGCGGTCATCACGACGATCCGGCCCGAAGACGCGTCCCGGTAGGAATAGTCGGCGTCGAAGGACCACTGGAGCCCCTTGTCCGTGGGCTCAGTGTAGGGGGTCCAGGTCTCGGCGACAGCCGGCAGGGCGAGGGCGAGGACCGACAGGGCGGCGATCGCGGGGGCGCGGCGCATGGGCGATTCCTTATTGTGGCGTCACAGCTGGGAGGGACCTTAGCGACGGCGGCGGCCCGGGTCCAACCGGAACTGGGCGCCGGTTTCCTCGCCCTGCGCTTGACTCCGGCGCCCCCCGACCCTAACTCCCCCGAGCGTTAGCACTCGGGTGCATCGGCTGCCAACGGCGGCCCCGGCCCGGGAGTTCCGATAACACTCGTCCTGAACGGAGAGACTAAGACATGGCGTTTCGTCCCCTCGGTGACCGCGTCCTCGTGAAGCGCGTCGAAGAAGAACAGAAGACCAAGGGCGGGATCATCATCCCCGACACCGCCAAGGAAAAGCCGCAGGAAGGCGAAGTCATCGCCGTCGGCCCCGGCGCCCGTGATGAATCCGGCAAGGTGCAGCCCCTCGACCTCAAGAAGGGCGACCGCATCCTGTTCGGCAAGTGGTCCGGCACCGAGGTCAAGATCGACGGCGCCGACCTCCTGATCATGAAGGAAAGCGACGTCCTCGGCGTGATCGAATAGATCCCCCGACCGCTCTCCAGACCCAACAATCCCTTTCCGAAAGAGTACGCCAATGGCTGCTAAAGACGTCTATTTTGGTTCCGACGCCCGCGACAGGATGCTGCGCGGCGTCAACACCCTCGCCAATGCGGTGAAGGTGACCCTCGGCCCCAAGGGCCGCAACGTCGTCATAGAGAAGTCCTTCGGGGCCCCCCGCTCCACCAAGGACGGCGTGTCCGTCGCCAAGGAAATCGAGCTGGCTGACCGCTTCGAGAACCTCGGCGCCCAGCTGATCCGTGAAGTCGCCTCCAAGACCAACGACAAGGCCGGCGACGGCACCACCACCGCCACCGTCCTGGCCCAGGCCATCGTGGTCGAAGGCATGAAGTCGGTCGCCGCGGGCATGAACCCGATGGACCTGAAGCGCGGCGTCGACAAGGCCGTGGCCAAGGTGGTCGAGTCCATCCGCGAGTCCTCGCGCAAGGTCACCACCAACGCCGAGATCGCCCAGGTCGGCACCATCTCCGCCAACGGCGACACCGAGGTCGGCGAGATGATCGCCAAGGCCATGGACAAGGTCGGCAACGAGGGCGTGATCACGGTCGAAGAGGCCAAGACCGCCGAGACCGAACTCGACGTCGTTGAGGGGATGCAGTTCGACCGCGGCTATCTGTCGCCCTACTTCATCACCAACGCCGACAAGATGGAGGCCGAACTCGACGAGCCCCTCATCCTGCTCTTCGAAAAGAAGCTGACCTCCCTTCAGCCCCTGCTGCCGGTCCTCGAGGCCGTCGTGCAGTCCGGCCGTCCCCTGCTGATCATCGCCGAGGATGTCGAGGGCGAGGCCCTGGCCACCCTGGTGGTCAACAAGCTGCGCGGCGGGCTGCGGGTCGCGGCCGTCAAGGCTCCGGGCTTCGGCGACCGCCGCAAGGCCATGCTCGAGGACATCGCCATCCTGACCGGCGGTGAGCTGATCTCCGAGGACCTCGGCATCAAGCTCGAGAACGTGACCCTCGAAATGCTGGGCCGCGCCAAGAAGGTGTCGATCACCAAGGACGACACCACCATCGTGGACGGCGCCGGCGCCAAGGACGGCATCGAGGCCCGCATCGGCCAGATCAAGCGTCAGATCGAGGACACCACCTCGGACTACGACAAGGAAAAGCTGCAGGAGCGGCTGGCCAAGCTGGCCGGCGGCGTCGCCGTGATCCGCGTCGGCGGCTCGACCGAGGTCGAGGTGAAGGAAAAGAAGGACCGCGTCGACGACGCCCTCAACGCCACCCGCGCGGCCGTGGAAGAAGGCATCGTCCCCGGCGGCGGCGTGGCCCTGCTGAAGGCCTCCAAGGCCCTCGACGGCCTGAAGGGCGACAATGACGACCAGGAGGCCGGCGTCGCCATCGTGCGTCGCGCCCTCCAGGCCCCGATCCGGCAGATCTCCGAGAACGCCGGCGTCGAAGGCTCCATCGTGGTCGGCAAGGTGCTCGAGAACAGCTCGCCCACCTTCGGCTTCAACGCCCAGACCGAAGAGTACGTGGACATGGTCAAGGCCGGCGTCATCGACCCGGCCAAGGTGGTTCGCACCGCCCTGCAGGACGCCGCCTCGGTGGCCGGCCTGCTGATCACCACGGAAGCCGCCATCGTCGAGGCCCCCAAGAAGGGCGGCGCCGGCGGCGGCCCGGGCATGCCCGGCGGCATGGGCGGCATGGGCGACATGGACTTCTGATCCCTATCGCATTCGGAAAGTCGGGGGGCGGAGCTTATGGCTCCGCCCCCTTTTTCATGGGCGGCGCCGGATCCCGGGCTCAGCCGTTGCGGGACGTCAGCCGGTTGAGGTCGCCCAGCAGCATGTGCGCCGCCCAGCTGGTCACGCCGGTGATCAGGGCGGCGAGCAGGGCCGGGGTAAAGCCTGCGACCTGGAAGCCTGGCACGATCCGGGACACCAGGAGGATCATCCCGGCGTTGATCACCAGCAGGAAGAGACCAAAGCTCAGCACGGTCAGGGGCAGGGTCAGCAGGATGAGCAGGGGCCGCAACAGGGCGTTGACCAACCCGAGCAGGAGGACCGCCAGGGCGAGGGTCATCGGCGCGTCGTAGGTGATCCCGGAGACCAGCCGGGCGGCGATGGCGAGGCCAAAGGCGGCGAAGGCGGCGCGAATAAGAAAGTGCAGCATGTCTGACCCTGGGTCTGCGGGCGGGAGCGGGCGGTCACCCGTCGCCAGTCTGCGAGGATGACGGGACGTCGCGGGCGATGACAAGTCCGGGGTCGTGCGGAAACCCGTTGCGCCGCATTGACGCCGCAGGCGAGGCGTTCTGTCCTCTCACTCGTCGGGAGTTAGAATCATGAGTCCTCGTCCCTCGCCCCTCCGCAGGTTCCACCGTCTTTCCGTCCGTGCCGGCTCCGGCTTCATCCTGGCCCTGGTGAGCGCCGGCGCCCTGCAGGCCGCCCCACCGTCCCCCGGCGGGAGCCTCTTCATCAGCCCCTTCGGCGAGCCCTTCCGCTCCCCCTCCGGGTTGGCCGACTGGTTCGCCGGCGCCGACGCCGACAAGGATGGCGCCCTCACCCTGCAGGAGTTCAGGGCGGACGGCCTGCGCTTCCACGCCCGGCTCGATACCGACCGCGACGGCCGCGTCGATGGGTTCGAGAACACCGCCTACGAGAACGAGGTCGCTCCGGAAATCCTGCCCCAGTCGGCAGTCTTCCGGAGTGAGCGTCCCGGTGGCGGGGGGGCGACGCCCAGCGCCAGGGGCCTGGACGGCGCTTCGTCCTTCGGCCTGCTGGACGAACCTCAGCCGGTCCGGGGCGCGGACCAGAACTATGACGGCAGGATTACGGCGGAGGAGCAGGCCAGGGCCGCCGCCCGCCGCTTCGCCCTGCTGGACGAGGCGGAGGCTGGCCGCCTCACCCTTCCGCCTCTTCTGGCGAGGCTGGAGACCCGACAGGCGCCGCCCGCCGGCATCGGTCGTTTCTTCAGGCGGCGGCCGGACTGAGGTCGGGCACGGTCTCGGACAGACGGCCGCCGATCCGGATCGGGGCGATCCGCCGGGCGAGGCCCGTGGCGTCATCGGTTTCCACGAACACGCCGCACACCGTGGCCGGACCCTCCGCCGGCTTGAACCGGCCGCCGGAGATCCGGGTGGTGAACCGGCGGAGCGGCTCCTCCTTCATGTTGCCGATGACGCTGTCATAGTCGGCGCAGGCGCCGGCGTCGGTCTGGTAGGCGGTGCCCCCGGGCAGGATCTGGGCGTCTGCGGTCGGCACATGGGTGTGGGTCCCGACCACCAGGCTGGCGCGTCCATCGCAGAAGTGACCCATGGCCATCTTCTCCGACGTCACCTCAGCGTGCATGTCCACCACGACGGCGTCCGCCACCATGCCCAGGGGCGCCTTCTCCAACTCGCGGTCAACCGCGGCGAAAGGGTCGTCCAGGCTGTCCATGTGGACGCGGCCCAGGAGGTTGATCACCAGGATCCGGCGCCCGCCGCGGGTTTCGAAGAGATTGGCGCCCAGGCCCGGCGCATCGGCCAGGACAGGGTAGTTCAGCGGGCGGATCAGCCGGGGCTCGCGGACGATGTAGGTCAGGGCCTCCTTCTGGTCCCAGGCGTGGTTGCCCAGGGTCAGGCAGTCGGCGCCGGCGTCGAAGAGGTCGCGTGCGGTGCGCTCGGTAATGCCGAACCCCGCCGCCGCGTTCTCGGCGTTGATGATGACGAATTCCAGGTCGAGACGCCGGCGCAGGCCGGGCAGGTGGTCGGCCAGGCCGTCCCGGCCGGACTTGCCGACCACGTCTCCGAAAAAGGCGAAACGCATGCTGTTCCTTCAGGCCTGCGGGAGGCCGCGGTATCCGGCCTCAGTCAGGACGGCGTCAAGGGTTTGATCGTGGGGCTCAAGCGCCAGCCTGTCCACCTCCTGGCCGGCGAAGGCCAGGCCCAGGACGAAGACGGGGCCGGTTCGCCTCAGGCTCGCGAGAGCCCGGTCGTAGTGTCCGCCGCCCTGGCCAAGGCGGCCGCCGAAA
The DNA here is from genome assembly GCA_020402585.1 of Phenylobacterium sp. Classification (GTDB taxonomy): domain Bacteria; phylum Pseudomonadota; class Alphaproteobacteria; order Caulobacterales; family Caulobacteraceae; genus Phenylobacterium. Next base: position 36,222 of record JADBZH010000006.1, read on the forward strand.
CGGTCGAAGCCGACGAGGGGGGTGATGACGAGGTCGGGACGCCGCTCCGGACGGTCCGGGAGCGGGGCCGGGACGCCGGCGGCGTCGGGCGCGAGGGGGCCCTCTGGCGGGGCGTCCAGGAATCTCAGGCTCCCGTCCTCGAAGACCCGCGGCAGGAGCCTCTTGGCGCCCAGGGCCAGCAGCCGCACCGAAAGGGGGCCAGGATCGATCTCGCCCCCCGCCGGAAGGTAGGCGGCGAAGGTGCGGACCGGGGGCAGGCTCTCAAGGGGGAGAAGGCGGGCCGCGGCCTCGCCCGCCGCCGGCGAGGCGACCGCCAGGGCGCGGCGCCGGCGGCGGAGGCGTCTTCGCAGGTCCTGTCGGGAGTCTGGGTCAGGGTCGTTGGACGGCAAGGCGTGTCCGGGGAAAGAGGTGGCGGCGCCGCGGGAACCGTGAAGGACTGTTCAATCCCCTCGACCTGGATGACCAGGTGGGCGCCATGTATCCGGGTCCACGGACCCAGACAGGGACAGCTCCCTTCGAGTGAATTAAGGTCGCTGGGATTAGTCGCCTTCGACGCGAGCCGCAGCAGGACCCGCCAGGGTCCAATCTAGGCCTCACGGCCCCCTTCGGCAAGGCGGCGTCCCCAGCCGGTTCAGGCCCCCGCCAGTTTCTCGATCCGGCGGGCGGCGGCCTCCAGGGCGGCGGTGGCGCGAGCTTCGATCCCGCCGGCCCCCGCCTGCAGGCGCGCATGTTCGGATTGCAGGCCGGCGTGCCGGCCGCGCAGGTCGGAAAGCTCGTCGGCCAGGAGCAGGGCGGCCATCAGGAAGAGCCGGGTTTCTCCCAGCTGACCGACCTCCTGCGACACTTGCCGGACCTGGGTGTCGAAGAGTCGCGCCAGCTCCGTGAGGTGGGCCTCCTGGCCGTCCTCGCAGCCGACCACGTAAGGACGGCCGTTCACGCTGAGGGTCACCTGGGCCATGGATCAGTCTCCCTTGCCGCCGCCCAGCACCGACTCGATCTCGGCGATGGCCTGACCGAGGGCGCGGGAGGCTTCGGCGCCTGCGGTCTGAAGCGCCTGCTCCCGGGCGCGGCTGCGCTCAAGTTCTGCGGCCAGGCTGCTGCGGGCCGGGTCGAAGAGCTCGCCCTCGCCGCCGGACCGGCGTCCCGCCAGTTCCTGCTCGAGAAGGGCCAGGGCCCGATCCAGCCGCCGTGCGGCCTGGTCGAGGGCGGTTTCGTCCTGGGTCATGAGGGACTCCGGAGGTTGCCCCTTCTCTATAGCGCCATCCGCCGCGCCGCCGGAACACTTACCTTTCTTGACCCTTCCGGCCCCCTGTGCGAGGCCCAAGGCCCCACCGCCCAAAACCGGATTCCCGCCATGCCTGTCTCGCCCGTGAAAATGGCCGACGCCATCCGCGTCCTCTCCATGGATGCGGTGCACAGGGCCAAGTCCGGCCACCAGGGCATGCCCATGGGGATGGCCGACGTCGCCACCGTGCTGTGGACCAAGTTCCTGAAGTTCGACGCCTCCCGGCCCGACTGGGCCGACCGCGACCGCTTCGTCCTGTCGGCCGGCCACGGCTCCATGCTGATCTACGCCCTGCTGCACCTGACCGGGTTCAAGGCGATGACCATGGACCAGATCCGGAACTTCCGGCAGTGGGGCTCCAACACCCCCGGGCACCCGGAGTTCGGGCACACCCCGGGGGTCGAGACCACCACCGGTCCCCTGGGCCAGGGCATCGCCACCGCGGTCGGCATGGCCATGGCCGAGCGCCACATGGCCGCCCGGTTCGGTGAGGACCTGGTCGACCACCGCACCTGGGTCATCGCCGGTGACGGCTGCCTCATGGAGGGCGTCAGCCACGAGGCCGCCTCCATCGCGGGACGCTTCAGGCTGAACCGGCTGACCGTCCTGTTCGACGACAACAACACCACCATCGATGGTGAGGCGACCATCGCCGAGACCGGCGACCAGCTGGCCCGCTTCAAGGCCTATGGCTGGGCGGTCAAGGCGGTGGACGGGCACGACCACGGCAAGATCGCCGCGGCCCTGCGCTGGGCGACCCGGCAGGACCGCCCGACCCTGATCGCCTGCCGCACACGCATCTCCAAGGGCGCCGGGCCCAAGGAGGGCGACCCCCACAGCCACGGTTACACCCTGTTCGACGGCGAGATCGCCGAGGCCCGCAAGGCCATGGGCTGGGACCTGCCGCCCTTCGAGCTGCCCGAGGACCTCGTGAAGGCCTGGCGCCGGGCCGGCCGACGGGGCGTTCGAACCCGCAAGTCCTGGCACGGGCGGCTGGCGGCCTCACTCAAGGCCGCCGACTTCCAGCGCGCCATGGCCGGCGAGCTTCCGGCCGGGGCCTTCGAGGCCCTCGACGCCCACATCGCCGCGGCGGTGGAGGCCAGGCCCGCGGCGGCCACCCGCCAGCACTCCGGCTCGGCCCTCGACCACCTCTTCCCGGCCATTCCCGAGATGATCGGCGGCTCGGCGGACCTGACCGGATCGAACAACACCTTCGTCAAGGGCACCGCCGCCTTCGACGTCCCCGACTATGCCGGCCGTTACGTCCACTGGGGCGTGCGCGAGCACGGCATGGCCTCGGCCATGAACGGGATGGCCCTGCATGGCGGCGTGATCCCCTTCTCGGGCACCTTCCTGGTCTTCTCGGACTATTCGCGGCCCGCCATCCGCCTGGGCGCCCTGATGGGGGCCCGGGTCGTCCACGTGATGACCCACGACTCCATCGGCGTCGGCGAGGACGGCCCCACCCACCAGCCGGTGGAGCACGTGGCCTCGCTGCGGGCCATGCCCAACCTCCTGGTCTTCCGCCCCGCCGATGCGGTGGAGACCGCCGAGTGCTGGAAGCTGGCCGTGTCGGCCCGGGCCACCCCCTCGGTCATGGCCCTGTCCCGTCAGAAGGTTCCCGCTGTGCGCAACACCGCCTCGGGTGAGAACCTGTCGGCCCACGGCGCCTACCAGCTGGCCGCCGCCGGCTCGCCCGCCCGGGTCACCCTGTTCGCCACGGGCACCGAGGTGTCCGTGGCCCTGGCCGCCCGCGACCTGCTCGAGGCCGAGGGCATCGGGACCCGCGTGGTCTCCGCCCCCTGCTGGGAGCTCTTCGAGGCCCAGACCGACCGGTATAAGGCCGCCGTCATCGGTGAGACCGAGGTCAGGGCCGCCGTCGAGGCGGGCGTCCGCATGGGCTGGGACCGCTTCATCGGCGCCGACGGGATCTTTGTCGGCATGAAGGGCTTTGGCGCCTCCGCCCCGGCCGAACGGCTCTACGAGGCCTTCGCCATCACGCCCCAGGCTGTGGCCGACGCCGTCCGCCAGAAGCTGGGCTGAGCCGTGGCCCCGCCGGCCCGCCTGGGCACGCCCCTCTCGCCCTCCGCCGTCCGGGTCCTGCTGCTGGGCTCGGGCGAACTGGGCAAGGAGGTGGTGATCGAGCTGCAGCGCCTGGGCTGCGAGGTCATCGCCGCGGACCGGTACGCCGACGCCCCGGCCATGCAGGTCGCCCACCGCAGCCACGTCCTGGCCATGACGGACGCCGCCGCCCTGCGCGCCCTCATCGAGGCCGAACGGCCCCACCTGATCGTGCCCGAGATCGAGGCCATCGCCACGGATGAGCTGGTGCGCATGGAGGCCGAGGGCCTGGCGACTGTCATTCCCACCGCCCGCGCCGCCCAGCTCACCATGAACCGCGAGGGCATCCGCCGGCTGGCCGCCGAGACCCTGGGCCTGCCGACCTCCACCTACGCCTTCGCCAGTTCGGAGGCCGAGCTGGCCGAGGCGGCGGCCCGGGTCACGGGGTTTCCCTGCTTCGTGAAGCCGGTGATGAGCTCGTCCGGCAAGGGCCAGTCCTTCGTCGAGGGCCCCGACGGCATCGCCGCCGCCTGGCGCTACGCCCTGGAAGGCGGCCGGGTGGAGCAGCCCCGGGTCATCGTCGAGGGCCGGGTCGACTTCGACTTCGAGATCACCCAGCTGACGGTCCGCAGCCTGGGCGCCGACGGCGCCGTGCGCACCGACTTCTGCGCGCCCATCGGGCACCGGCAGGTGAAGGGCGACTACGTGGAAAGCTGGCAGCCCCAGGCCATGTCCACCGCCGCCCTGGAGCGGTCGCGGCGGATCGCCGGAGCGGTGACCGCCGAGCTGGGCGGGCTGGGCGTCTTTGGCGTCGAGCTCTTCGTGAAGGGCGATGAGGTCTGGTTCTCCGAGGTCAGCCCCCGGCCGCACGACACCGGCCTCGTCACCCTGGCCACCCAGGTCCAGAGCGAATTCGCCCTGCACGCCCGCGCCATCCTGGGCCTGCCGGTGGACGCGACCCTTCGTGAGACCGGCGCCAGCGCGGTGATCTACGGCGGCCTTGAGGGGCGGGGCGTGGCTTTCGAAGGGGTCGCCGCGGCCCTGTCCGTCCCCGGCGCGGACCTGCGTCTCTTTGGCAAGCCCGAGGCCTTCGAGCGGCGGCGGATGGGGGTGGCCCTGGCCCGCGCCGACGATGTCGAGACCGCCCGCACCCGGGCCGCGGAGGCCGCTGGAAAGGTGCAGGTCGTCGGGGGGTGACCGCAGGATTCGGCGGGAGGAAGCCTGTCGCTCCCGAAACCGTGATCGTCAGGGTTGACTTCCCCGCCCCGGACCTAAAAAACCGCCGCCAACCAGCGAAGTTAAAGGTTCGGAGACCGATTCATGACTGTGCGTGTCGCCATCAACGGATTCGGCCGGATCGGCCGCAACATCCTGCGCTCCCTGGTCGAGCACGGCCGGACCGACATCGAGGTCGTCGCGATCAACGACCTGGGTCCGGTTGAGACCAACGCCCACCTGTTTCGCTATGACAGCGTCCATGGTCGCTTCGCCGGTGAGGTGAAGGTGGACGGCGACACGATCGACGTCGGCCGCGGCAAGATCAAGGTGACCGCCGTCCGGGATCCCGCCGAACTGCCCCACCGCGAACTCGGCGTCGACATCGCCTTCGAGTGCACCGGCATCTTCACCTCCAAGGACAAGGCCAGCGCCCACCTGACGGCCGGCGCCAAGCGGGTCCTGGTCAGCGCCCCCTGTGACAATGCCGACAAGACCATCGTTTACGGGGTGAACCACGACACCCTGACCGCCGCCGACCTGGTGGTTTCCAACGCTTCCTGCACCACCAACTGCCTCGCCCCGGTGGCCAAGGTCCTGCAGGAGCTGGCCGGCATCGAGCGCGGCTACATGACCACCATCCACTCCTACACGGGCGACCAGCCGACGCTGGACACCATGCACAAGGACCTCTACCGCGCCCGCGCCGCGGCCATGTCCATGATCCCCACCTCCACCGGCGCGGCCAAGGCTCTCGGCCTGGTCATCCCCGAACTGCAGGGCAAGCTGGACGGCTCGTCCATCCGGGTGCCGACCCCGAACGTCTCGGTCGTGGACCTGGTCTGGACCCCGGGCCGCACCCTGACCGTCAAGGAAATCAACGACGCCCTGCGCGCCGCCGCCGAAGGCCCGCTGAAGGGCGTGCTCGCGGTCACCGACGAGGCCCTGGTCTCCACCGACTTCAACCATGTGGCGGCCTCCTCGACGGTCGCCCTGGCCCAGACCCAGGTGATCGATGGCAGCCTCGGCCGGATCCTGACCTGGTATGACAACGAGTGGGGCTTCTCCACGCGGATGGCCGACACCGCCGCCGCCATGGCCCGCCTGATCTGAGCCCATGGCCTTCCAGACCCTCGACGACGTTTCCCTGGCCGGCGTCAGGGCCCTGGTCAGGGTGGACTTCAACGTCCCCATGGCGGACGGCGCGGTCACTGACGACACCCGCCTGCGGGCGGCGGTCCCGACCATCGAGAAACTGCGCGCCGGTGGGGCCAAGGTGATCCTGCTGGCCCATTTCGACCGGCCCAAGGGCAAGTGGGTCCCGGAGATGAGCCTGGCCCCCATCGCCCCCGCCCTGTCGGCGGTATTGGGGCGTCCGGTGACCTACGTCCCCGACTGCGCGGGCAAGGACGTGACCGCCGCCGTCGCCGCCATGGGCCCTGGCGACGTCGTCCTCCTGGAGAATGTCCGTTTCTATCCCGGCGAGGAGGCCAATGATCCGGCCTTCGCCCGCGCCCTGGCCGCCAACGGCGACCTCTATGTCAACGACGCCTTCTCGGCCGCCCACAGGGCGCACGCCTCCACCGAGGGCCTGGCCCATGTCCTTCCGGCCTGCGCCGGCGAGCAGATGCGGCTGGAGCTGAACGCCCTGGACCGCGCCCTGGGCCGCCCCGAGCGCCCGGTGATGGGCATTGTCGGCGGCTCGAAGGTCTCGACCAAGCTGGACCTCCTCTCCAACCTCGTGACCCGGCTGGACAAGCTGGCCATCGGCGGGGGCATGGCCAACACCTTCCTCTACGCCCAGGGGCATGAGGTCGGCGCCTCCTACTGCGAAAAGGACCTGGCGGACACGGCGCGGGAGATCATCCGCCTGGCCGGCCAGCACAACTGCAAGCTCTTCCTGCCCATCGACATCGTCGTGGCCGAGAAGCTGGCTCCCGGCGCCCCGGCGCGGGTGCGCGAGCTGGGCGCCATGGACGACGAGGAGCGCATCCTCGACGCCGGCCCCAAGACGGTGGAGCGCCTGCGCCGGGCCATGGCCAACTCAAAGACCCTGATCTGGAACGGCCCGCTCGGCGTCTTCGAGATGCCGCCCTTCGACCGCGGCACGGTGGACGCGGCCCGCGCCGCCGCCGACCTGGTCAAGGCCGGCAAGCTCGTGGCTGTGGCGGGCGGGGGCGATACGGTCGCGGCCCTGCACCACGCCGGCTGCGCCGAGGGCTTCACCTTTGTCTCGACCGCCGGGGGCGCCTTCCTGGAATGGATGGAGGGCAAGGCCCTGCCCGGCGTCGCCGCCCTGACGAAACAGACCCAACGCTAACGGAGACGGCACATGGCCCGGATCACCCTGCGACAGCTTCTCGACCACGCCGCCGAGCACGGCTACGGCGTTCCGGCCTTCAATATCAACAACATGGAGCAGGGGCTGGCCATCCTGGAAGCGGCCGAGGCGACGGACTCGCCGGTCATCATCCAGGCCAGCCGCGGCGCCCGCTCCTACGCCAACGACACCGTCCTGAAGCACCTGATCGACGCCCTGGCCGAGATGTACCCGCACATCCCGATCTGCATGCACCAGGACCACGGGAACAACGAGGCCACCTGCGCCACCGCCATCCAGTACGGCTTCACCTCGGTGATGATGGACGGCTCGCTGATGGCCGATGGCAAGACCCCCGCCGACTACGACTACAACGTCCGCGTCACCCGCAAGGTGGTGGACATGGCCCACTGGGTCGGCGCCTCGGTGGAGGGCGAGCTCGGCGTGCTGGGCAGCCTTGAGACCGGCATGGGCGAGAAGGAGGACGGCCACGGCTTTGAGGGCAAGCTCGACCATGACCAGCTGCTGACCGACCCCGACCAGGCCGTGGCCTTCGTGAAGGCCACCCAGGTGGACGCCCTGGCCATCGCCATGGGCACCAGCCACGGCGCCTACAAGTTCACCCGCAAGCCGGATGGCGACGTCCTGGCCATGCACGTGATCGAGGAGATCCACCGCCGCCTGCCCAACACCCACCTGGTCATGCATGGCTCGTCCAGCGTGCCGCAGGAGTTGCAGGACATCATCAACCAGTATGGCGGCGAGATGCCCCAGACCTGGGGCGTGCCGGTCGAGGAGATCCAGCGCGGCATCAAGAACGGCGTGCGGAAGATCAACATCGACACCGACAACCGGATGGCCATGACCGGCGCCATCCGCAAGGTCTTCGCCGAGAACCCCGGCGAGTTCGACCCGCGCAAGTACCTCAAGCCCGCCATGGAGGCGATGCGCGACGTCTGCCGCCAGCGGTTCGAGGAGTTCGGAACCGCCGGCCACGCCTCGAAGATCAGGCCGGTTCCCCTCTCCGAGATGGCGAAGCGCTACGCTGCCGGGTCCCTGTCGCCGAAGGTCGGCTGACCGGCCTCGCCAGCCTCCGGGTCCGGTCCGCCAGGTAGTAAAGGGCCGACCGGCTCGGCATGAAGAAGTAGCCGCCGCCCCGCACGGTCACGAAGTCGGGTATGCCCCGGATTCGCCGGACCGTCCGCCCATCAGGCAGGGACAGGTCCTGCAGTCTGCCGTCGCTGTCCACCGCAGGGTCGGCCTCCCCGGTCAGGCCGTGGAAGGAGGGTTCGCCCAGCCAGCTCTGCTGGATGAACTCGAACTGGCGTTCAAGGTCGGTGCAGGCGGCGAGGAAGATCAGGCCCTCCTTCGGCTTTGCGCCCGCTGGCGCGGGCTCAAGATAGGCCCGTCCCCGGCGCAGAATCCGGTGACTGCTGACATGGTTCGGGGCCTTGAGGTTGTCCGACATCAGGCTGTCCCGGGGATTCGACCGACGGACGTGGGAGCCCAGGGGACAGGCGAAGCCGCGGGGATCGAACACCGCGAAGCCGAAGTCATTCGTGGGATTCGGCGACCGGGGGCTTGCATGGGGGTAGAGCACGACCGGGGAGCCGTCCTTCCAGCGCCCGATCATCTTCGCGCCGACCCAATGGGCGTCCACCGAAGACATGCCGGGGCAGGCGGCCAGGCTGGAGGCCGTGCTGGCCGTGTAGTCCTGGAAACCGGCCACATCCTGCTCCAGCTGCCGCACCACGAGGAAGGTCCCGTTACGCCCGAAATCGCGATCCGCCCCCGCTCCGGACTCCAGGCCAAAGGCCGGGTATCGGCGGTACAGCGAGTTCGAGACCGCTGGCAGGATGTCCAGAGGGTCCAGTTCGGTAGGCAGGGCGCAGGTCGGAACCTGCCCGTCCCGATTGTGCGGATAGCCGAGAAGAATCTCCCCGGGCTCCACCTGGTCTCCGGCAAGGCCGGGATCGCCGCGCAGTCCCCTTATGACCGGATTGGAGATCCCGTCAGCGAATCCGAAGGGTTCGGCGCGCAGGCCGCCTGGCAGGACCGGACGCGCGGGGGAGGACAGCGTCTTTCTGAGGGTCAGGCCAAAGGCGGCGGCCTGCGCGCCGATGGCGGCGCTGCAGTCTTCCGGGGTCATTCCGTAGACCAGCAGCACCGCGTCGACTCCCGCCGAGCCGGGCGGAAGGCCCGTCCAGGCGGAGTCTGACCAGGCCCAGTTCGAAGGGGCGGAGGGCCCGGCGTCGCGGAGGATTCGCTCGCGGCTGCTCATCCCCTGATAGAAGGGCGCCAGAAGTCCGGCGAGCCCGATCCCGGTGTCGGGTCCGGGCACGCCAAGCTTCACCAGTCCCGAGGCGGTGAAGCCGACAAAGGCCACCTCGCCCGGCCTGTCCGGAAGGGGACCCGTCTCCTGCCGGAAGACCCTCGCCACCACCCGTTGATGCCACCGTTGCGGGTCGGGATCCTCGTTTCCGAAGGCGATGGTCCGCGACAGATGGGCGGTCCAGCCCGCAAGGTCGGCGCCGGGCGGGATGTGGACCAGGCCGCAGGCCATGGCCGGCAGGGAGCCAAGACCCCGGAGGATCAGGGTCTGCACCTCGTCTGTCTGGATCTCGAGTTCCGGCCGCTTCACCGAGGCCAGCATGTCCAGCCAGTCCTGGGACTCGGTGGCGTTCGACGCCCGCATCAGGCCGTCATGGATCAGGGCGTTGCGGCGGATGTTCTCCAGGGTCACCCCCGGATAGCCGGAGTACCAGAAGTTCGTGGGGCGGAGGGACCGCTTGGCGAACCGCTTGAAGGCGTCCGAGTCCGAGGCGCCGTCCAGGAACATCAACCTGGGAGTCGGGACGCCGCGGCTATGTCCCCAGGCCGCGTTGAGGCCAAGGGAGGCGAGCGCCGTGAAGTCCTCCAGATAGCTCAGCCAGGACCCGTCATAGTTGGACATGAAGACCAGGGCGTCGGTGCCCGGCGGCCTCACCCAGCGGGCGAAGTGGATGGTGCCCATCCGCGCCAGGTTGCCCTGGCGAAAGACAAACAGGGCCAGGAGGCGGATCACCCACATGCCGACGGCGAGGGCGTACCTCCGGAAGGGCCCAGGCTTCAGTCGGGTGACGGAGATCATGTGGTTCTGGGCGTAGCCCTCGATGTTCTCGAACGCCTCCACGTCCTGGACCGCCTTGGGCGAGGGGGGGCTGGGATCGGCCCGGTCCGCCGCCTCGTGCGCAGCCACCAGGCCGAAGAAGAGCCCCACGGCGGCGGTGACGCCGAGGGTGAAGACCGCCAGGACCCCGATGAGGCTTGAGATCCCGACCCCCAGGAGGCCGAGCGGGTCGCTGACACCTCCCTCAGGGGCGAGGAAGATCCGGACGGAGGCCGTGAGGAGCACCGCCAGGGCCAGAAGCACAAGCAGGACCGCGCCCCGGTTGCGGTCCTTCAGAACCTGGGAAATGACCTCCGATACGGGGGGATTCTCGCTTCCCGGGGGGGAGGTGTAGTCCGTGAAGGCCAGCCGACGCCCCAGCGGACGGGTGAGGAAGTTTCGGAATTCCGCGCCCTCGAGCACAAGCTGAGTCACCACCGGCGAATGCGCCGACAGCAGCACCATGTCGGGATCCCTCCGGATCAGCCGCCGGACGGTATCGATGATCTGCGCTGCGTCCGGGGCCGCCCCCGCCGGGCGCACTGAGTCCCTTGGCTCCGTCGCCCCGGCGCTGTTGAGATAGTCGACGACCTTTCGGACGTAGTCGGCGAGGGCCTGCTGGCGCCGGATGTCCGCGACCGGAAGGCCGATGGCGCCCGGATACTGCAGGCCGGTCGCACCCCAGGGTGTGCAGCGGATGTCCAGGACATGGGCCTTCAGGAAGCGCGCGAGGTCATCTGTCGTCCGAAGGGTCGGATCGGCGATGCGGAAGAGGTCCAGCCACCGGCCCATCCACGCGGCGGTGCGATCCACCGCGGTCGGCCCGTCGCCGTCCACATTCAGTTCGCCCACAAGCCAGGGGGTCTCCGGATCACCGTGTCCGAGGTCCAGGACGCTGAAGGAGGCGAAGTGCACGACGCCCGCCCTGTCGAGGTCCTCGCGTCCACCGCCCTCCCGGAGGGCCTCCAGCCCGAGGGCGAGGGCCTTGGCGTCGGCGCCCGCCGGAAGGGGAGCTGCGAACACCATGAGCGTCTGGCCCGCCGTCGGCCCGTCTGTCCGCCAGGTCATCTCCATGTGGCGCGGGAAGGGGCCGGAGGACTTCAGCGTCCCGGCGTCGCCGGGCGCGAGGGCGAGGTCCTCCCGGGAGAGCAGGGCGATCGCGATCTCCACCATCACCACCACGGCGACGTAGAGGCCCACGCACTTGTGCACCCCGAAGCCGAACATGAGCTCGGCGGCTGTCTTTTCGGCTTCCGAACGGTCCGGATTGAAGGTGTTCGGGTTCGGGAACCTGCGCCCATCCCTCAGCGCCGCCGCTGTTGAGACGAGGAGGACGTCCCCCTGCCGGACCCTGGCGGCGCGAAGGGTCCCGGCGGCGATGACGCCGGGTTTTTCTACATAACGCCACTGCCCGGGATAGAGGGTCGGAGACAGGCGGGCCGCCTCCATCAGAATGTCTTTCAGCCGCGTCTTGTCGGCCGGATTGTGCCGGCCGTCCTGGGCCAGTCCGCGGGCCAGGCGCCGCGCTTCCTCCCACCAGATCGGGCGACCCATGAGGTCGCAGAAGAGGCGCGTGAGGCAAAGCGTCGTGGTCGGGATCATGCCGCAGGCGGCGCCGTCGAGGATGGCGATGCTCTCGTCCCGGTTGATCCGACCCCTGGCCTCCTGGTCGAGGAGGCGGGCGGCGAGCGTGTCGGAAGCCGGGCGCCGGGCGGCGATGTCCAGGCTTCTCTCCACGACGCCCCGCAGAAGGCTGGCGCCCTGCATGGCCCGGCTGCGCGTCTCGGGGTTTCCGGTGGGATCGCCGAAGGTGAGCCAGGACTTGGAGGTCGCCCAGTCCGCGAGGGCGTCCCGGTCACCCGCCTCCAGACCGAGATACTCGATGCCGACCTCGGTGATGGTTCGCTGGAAGATGTCCGTCACCACGTCAGCCCGGCCCTGGGACTGATCAATCAGGGCCCTTGCGACTTCCGCGGCCTTGGTCGTCACCCGGATTCGGTCCGCAGGCTGGGCGCACTCGGCCATGATCTCGTCGAAGACTTCCCGCTGGGATCTGTGGGCCGGGCCATCAAGTCCCAGGACGCTGTTGCGCCCTGCACCCATCGCCGTCCACTCCGGGCCAAATGGAACCCGGAAGCGATCATCGTCCCGAAGGACGGCCGACACGTCGCTGAAGCGCGTGACAATGCGCATGGGAATGGGGGTCAGCCGGCCATTGGGCGCCACCCCGCGGTAGAGCCACAGGAGCAGTCCGATGATCGCCTGAACCACGGCGGAGACAACCTGTCCGATCAGGCCGGGAGGCGCGGCGGCCTCCATCTGGAAGGGGGGCGGGCGCTGCCAGGGATCCTTGGCCTCCGCCGCTTCCGCCTCGAGGATTTTCGCATAGTACTTCGGCGTGATGGCCTTCCGGATCCGGCCCACCAGGTCGCTTTGCACCAGCCGGATCAGTCCCCAGGCGAGGAGGATCGCAAGGGCGCCGAGGAAGAGCGGCGAGGGGTGGGGCCAGATCCAGAGGAAGACACCGCAGACCGCCGCCACGAGGCCGACTGCGACGCCCGCCGCCGTCAGCCAGATGAAGCCCAGAAGCAAAGCCTCGCGCAGCCTGCTGATCCACATGCTCAACCTCCCCGCCCGGTGCGGCGCAGATAGGGCCCCGGCGGACGAGAGGTCGAAGCCTCAGGCGTCGCGGGTTCCCCTGTTGAGGAGGACGCGCCGGAGCCCCTCCTTGAAGAAAGCGTTCCAACGGCTGTCGACAAAGGGCAGCCAGTCGATGCTGTTGTCGTCGAAGCCGGGGCAGGCCCTGCCCATGGTCTCGATGGCCATGGCGACGCCCTGTGTATCGCCGCCCCTCGCCAGGGCGTTGATCTTGACGACGTGCGCCAGCCAGTAGGCGGGGCGCCGGATGAGGGACTGCTCCGCCAGGTCGGCGGCTTCGGTCCAGCGACCGATCATGCACTCGGCCGTCGCAAGCTCACCCAGGGTATGGAAGGCGAAGGGGTCGCTGGGGCTGAGGCGCAGGGCGGTCTGAAGGCTTGCCAGCGCCTCCTCCGGCCGTCCGGCCATGTTCAACGCCGAGCCGCGCACGGCGTGGCCCAGGGGCAGACTCGGATTCAGCTCTATGGCGCGTTCGCAAAGCGCCTGCGCGCGCGCGGTGTTGCGCACCAGAAGCTCATACCCGCCAAGAATGGCGTAGGCTCGGCCATCCTCGGGGTCGGCGCGCATGGCGTCACGGGCCAGGCGTGACCATTCCCGCATCTCTTCGGGCTTCACCCGCTCCGCCCAGTTGCTCCAGCCGATCCGCCAGGAGGCCTGCACCAGGACCTCGGGGTTCTCCGGCTCCAGGCGCAACGCCTCCTCGATGAAGTCCTGTGCGATCTCGGAGTCGCGGCGGGTCATCCGGTTCAGGTGCCAGCGTGACTTCCAGATCAGTGTATTGACGTCCCGGCTGGTCGCCGGGCGGGAAACGGCGCGGGACTGTTCGGCATGGTCGATCTTCGCCGACAGGATGGCGGTCAGGTCGTCCAGGAGGGGCGCAAGGCTCTTGTTTGAAAGGCTGTCCGGCAGGTCGAACCGCTTCGACCAGATGACCTGGGAGGTTTCCGTGTCAATCGCAGAGACCGTCAGCAGGAAGTCCTCCCCGGCGCTGCGGAGACGGCCCTCGACGAGGTAACGGGCGCCCAGGCTCTGGCCGGCCGACTTCGGGTCGAGGTCCTCCGACCGCAGGAGGAAGCTGGAGTTCCGGGCGATCACGGGGAGCCAGCGAAGCCGGCACAACTGGTCGATCAGGTCCTCGCTGATCCCCTCGGCGGCAAAGTCCAGAGCGGCGTCGCCGGTCTGGTTCTGGAACCGCAGCACCGCCACCGCAGGGCGACCCTCGAACCCCGGGGCAGGCTGGCTGAGGTCGAGGACGTGGCGCGGAAGCGGCGGGAAGCTCTGCGCCGCCGCCTCCCAGGCCAGGGACTCGGCATGCACCAGGGCTCTCTGTTCCCGGAGCCAGTCCTCGAAGCCTTCCTCCCCGGGGATGTCCAGGCCTTCCAGGAAGTCAGACGACCCTCTGGGCGAGGGCGCTTCATTCTCGTTCGCCGCCCCCGGAACCGGGATGTCGAACCGGGCCAGCGACAGGTTGAGGCGCACCCGGGCGCCTTCGGTGAGCAGAAGGGGTTCCGGCTGGTCGGCCAGCAGCTTCCGGAGGTTGGCCAGCTCGCGCCGGAGGCTGGTCTGGGCCTGGCTGGCGCCCCGCGAACCCCACAGCTTGTCCTGCAGGAACTGCCGTGTTCGCTCGCCGTCCCGTCCTGTCGCGAGGAGGGCGATGAGGCCAACCGATTTCCTGCTCGCGACTTCCACCCGCGCCCCGTCCATGCCCTCGAGCCGGAAGGCTCCCATCAAGCGGACCGAGTAAATTCCGGATCGCATCGTCATTCAAACAACCCCGCCGACGCCCCAATGCCCTTGGGAGCGCAAATTTTCACACTTTTTTCACGCTGACCCGCCCGGGGAATTCTCTCCTCCGGCAGGTCGAACCCCTACTCGGGAAGGCCCCATGGATTTCCCGCTCAACTCCAGAGAGTCCTACGATTATCCCGGTTACCCCAACCGGCAATGCAAAACCCGCTTTGGGCCTCACGCACTTTTCACGAAGAATTCACGCCGGATCACTCCATCGGGGCGCCCCGCATCTCCCGGACCCAGAATCCACCGACAATGAGCGTCACCCCGGCGACCACGATCGGGTACCAGAGACCCCGGTAGATGTCGCCCGAGGCGGCCACCATGGCGAAGGCGGTGGCCGGCAGGAAGCCGCCGAACCAGCCGTTGCCGATATGGTAGGGCAGGGACATGGAGGTGTAGCGGATCCGGGCGGGGAACATCTCCACCAGGGCTGCGGCGATCGGCCCGTAGACCATGGTCACGTAAAGCACCAGCAGCGTCAGCAGGCCCACGACCAGGGGCTTGTTGATCCGGGCCGGGTCGGCCGTCGCCGGGTACCCGGCCTCAGTAAGGGCTGCTCCCAGAGTCTTTGACCAGGCCGCGCGGGCCTCGGCGAGGTCGGCTCGGGACAGCGCACTGCCGTCGATCCCGGCGATCTCGGTCTGGCCGATCCGCACCCGGGCGAGGGTCCCGGCCGGCGCGGCCTCGTTACGATAACTGACCCCGGCGGTGGCCAGGGCCGACTTGGCGATGTCGCAGGATGAGGCGAAGGCGCTCTTGCCGACGGGATCGAACTGGAAGGCGCAGTCGGCGGGATCGGCGATGACCGTGACCGGCGCCGAGGCGGTCGCCGCTGCAAGGGCGGGGTTCGCCGCCGTGGTCAGGGCCTTGAAGATCGGGAAATAGGTCAGCACCGCCAGCAGGCAGCCGACCATGATGATGGGCTTTCGGCCGATCTTGTCCGACAGCCAGCCGAAGATGACGAAGAAGGGGGTGCCGATCAGCAGGGCCAACGCCACAAGGGTGTTGGTGGTCAGACCGTCGACCTTGAGCGTCTTCTCCAGGAAGAAGAGGGCGTAGAACTGTCCGGTGTACCAGACCACAGCCTGCCCGGCGGTGAGGCCCACCAGGGCCAGGACGACCAGCTTCAGGTTCGCCCGGTTGGCGAAGGCCTCGGCGAGGGGCTTCTTGGAGGTGGTGCCCTCCTCGACCATCTTCTGGAAGACCGGGCTCTCGTTCAGCTTCAGGCGGATCCACAGGGACAGGGCCAGGAGGACGGCTGAAACCAGGAAGGGGATGCGCCAGCCCCAGGCCTTGAAGGCTTCCTCGCCGACCTGCGTCCGGACCAGGATGATGACCACCAGGGACAGGAAGAGGCCCAGGGTCGCCGTGGTCTGGATCCAGCTGGTGTACAGGCCGCGCTTGCCGTCCGGCGCATGCTCGGCCACGTAGGTGGCGGCGCCGCCGTACTCGCCGCCCAGGGCCAGGCCCTGCAGCAGGCGAAGGAGCACCAGGATGATGGGGGCGGCGACCCCGATCTGGCTGTAGTCCGGCAGGAGGCCCACCGCGAAGGTCGACACCCCCATGAGCAGCATGGTGACCAGGAAGGTGTTCTTGCGGCCCCAGAGGTCGCCAAGACGGCCGAAGACGATGGCCCCGAAGGGGCGGACGGCGAAGCCCGCCGCAAAGGCCATCAGGGCCAGGATGAACCCCGTCGTCTCGTTCACGCCGGAGAAGAAGTGCAGGCTGATGAAGGCGGTCAGCGAACCGTAGAGGTAGAAGTCGTACCACTCGAAGACCGTGCCGGCGGAGGCCGCCCCCACGATCATCCGGTCATTCCGCGCCTTGCCCGCCATGTGTTCCTCCCCAGGTCACAGCCCCGGGAGAGGATAGGCTCCGTTCGCGCGCCGAATCCAGAGCGGGATCGGGCGCCCGGGCCGGCGACAGCGCCGGCCCGGAGCCCTTGGGATCAGAGGTCGGAGAACTTCTTGCCCTCGGCCACCAGCTTCTCGAGCAGGGCGGAGGGCTTGAAGTCGTCGCCCATCTTGGCCTGGAATTCCTTCATCTTCTCCAGGACCTTGGCCGGGCCGATCTGGTCGCCGTACCACATCGGGCCGCCGCGATAGACCGGCCAGCCGTAGCCATTCTGCCAGACCACATCGATGTCCGAGGACCGGATGGCCTTGCCCTCCTCGAGGATTTTCACGCCCTCGTTGATCATCGGGTAGATGCAGCGCTCGAGGATTTCCTCGTCGCTCACCGTCCGCGGGTTGGAGCCGGTCTTGACGATGAAGTCGTTGATGATCTTCTCGGTCACCGGGCTCGGCTTGGCGTTGCGGTTCTCGTCATAGTCGTAATAGCCCGCGCCGGTCTTCTGGCCGCGGCGGTCCATCTCGCACAGGACGTCGCGGATCGACTCGCCCTTTGAGCGTTCCTTGACCCAGCCGATGTCCAGGCCAGCTAGGTCGCTCATGGCGAAGGGACCCATGGGGAAGCCGAAGTCATAGAGCACCCGGTCGACATCCCACGGCATGGCGCCTTCCATGACCAGCTTCTGGGCCTCGCGCTGGCGCTGGGCCAGGATGCGGTTGCCGACAAAGCCGGGGCAGACGCCGACCAGGGCGGCGATCTTGCCGATCTGCTTGGCCAGCTTCATCGAGGTGGCGATGACCGACTTGGAGGTGTGGTCGGCGCGGACGATCTCCAGGAGCTTCATCACGTTGGCGGGCGAGAAGAAGTGCAGGCCGATCACCGCCTCGGGGCGCTGGGTCACCGAGGCGATCTCGTCGATGTTCAGGCCCGAGGTGTTGGTGGCCAGGATGGCGCCCGGCTTGCAGATGGCGTCCAGCTTGGTGAAGATGTCCTTCTTCACGTCCATGCGCTCGAACACCGCCTCGATCACCAGGTCGACCGGGGCCAGGTCGTTCATGTCCAGCGAGCCCGTGATCAGGGCCATGCGCTCCTCGACCTGGGCGGCGGTGATGCCGCCGCGCGAGGCGGTGCGCTCATAGTTGCCGCGGATGACCTTCAGGCCGCGCTCCAGGGCCTCCTTCTGGACCTCGACGATGGTCACCGCGATGCCGACATTGGCGAAGTTCATCGCGATGCCGCCGCCCATCGTGCCGGCGCCGATGATACCCACCGACTTGACCGGGATCAGGGGGGTGTCGTCCGGCACGTCCGGAATCTTCTGGGCCTGGCGCTCGGCGAAGAAGGAATAGCGCTGGGCGGCCGACTGCGAGCCGGTGACCAGCTCGCCGAACAGCTTGCGCTCGACGGCCAGGCCTTCGTCGAAGGGCAGGTTCACCGCCGCCTCGATGCAGCGGATGTTGTACTCGGGGGCCAGGAAGCCGCGGAACTTGCGGGCGTTGGCCTTGCGGAAGGCCTCGAAGATCTCGGGCTTGCCGCGGGCGGCCTCGACCTTGGCGTTGTTGTCGCGCACCCGCACCAGGGGCTTGTTCTCGGCCACGCAGCGGCGGGCGAAGGCGACGGCGGCCTCGCGCAGCTTGCCTTCCTCGGCCAGCTCGTCGACCAGGCCCATCTCCAGGGCTTCCTTGGCGGGGGCGTGGCGGCCCGACGTCATCATCTCGAGGGCCTTCTCGGGCCCGGCCACCCGGGGCAGGCGCTGGGTGCCGCCGGCGCCCGGCAGCAGGCCCAGGTTCACCTCGGGCAGGCCAAGGCGGGCCGAAGGAACGGCGACGCGGTAATGGGCGACCAGGGCGACCTCTAGGCCGCCGCCCAGGGCGGTGCCGTGGATGGCGGCGATCACCGGCTTGGGCGCGTTCTCCATCATCTCCTGGACGTCGAACAGGGACGGCCCGCGCGAGGCGCCGCCGAACTCGGTGATGTCGGCGCCGGCGATGAAGGTGCGGCCTTCGCAAATCAGGACGATGGCCTTGGCGGCCGGGTCGGCCGTCGCGGCCTTGAAGCCCTCGAACAGGCCCTCGCGCACATTGGCCGAAAGCGCATTCACGGGCGGCGAGTTGAGGGTGATGACGGCGACGTCGCCGTCCATCGAAAGGTCGGTCACCGGATTGATGGCGGTCATGCGTTTCCTCGCTCTGCGGTTTCCGGACCGGCCATTCAGGAGGCCGGTTCCGGCGTCGGATTCCCCGGGCGGTTTATACGCCGCGCTGGAGACGGGCGAGTCAAAACTGAGAGGGTGCGGGAGCGGTCTGACCCTCCCGACCTTCCTGTCCGGGTCCGCCAACACGCCGTGGCGACCAGGCCCGGCCCAGGACCCCCAAGGGCCGTCAGGCCCGGCCCCGGACTCCCAAGGGCCGTCAGGCCCGGCCCCGGACTCCCAAGGGCCGTCAGGCCCGGCCCAGCACTTTCGCCCTCAGCCTGCGCATGCCGCCCAGCCAGCGATCGTAGTCCGCCGTCTTGCGCTGCATGTAGGTGCGCACAATCTCGTGGGGCAGGATCAGGAAGCTCTCGGCCTCCAGCCCCTTCACCACCGCTTCGGCCACCTCGTCAGGCGACAGGACGCCATCGAGGTTCTGGGGCTGCTCCTGCCCGCCGCCGGCGCGCAGCATGGCCGTGTCCACGCCCTGGGGGCAGAGGACCGAGACCTTGATCCCCAGGTCGCCCTGGGCGATGGCCAGGCTCTCGGCGAAACCGATGGCCGCGTGCTTGGTGGTCGAGTAGACGGCGCTGCCGATCTGCGACAAGAGGCCCGCCGCCGAGACCGTGTTGAGGATGTAGCCCTCGCCCCGGGCGATCATGCCGGGCAGGGCGGCGCGGGCGCCGTAGACATGGGCCATGACGTTGACCCCCCAGGCCCGGGCCCAGACCGCGTCCGCCGCCGAGGCGGCGTTGTCGGGATCCGGCTCGCCGCCGCCAACGCCGGCGTTCTGGCAGAGGAGGTCGATCCGCCCGTGCGCCGCCTCCACCGCCCGGACCATGGCGTCCACGGCCGCCGGGTTGGAGACGTCCACGCCATAGGACGAGCCGCCGATCTCGGCCGCCACCTTCGCAGCGCCCTCGGCGTTGAGGTCGACGACGGCCACATGGGCCGCGCCCTCCCGGGCGAAGCGCCGGCAGAGGGCTGCGCCGATGCCGTCGGCGCCGCCGGTGACGATGATGATCTTTCCCTGAACCTTCATGGGGCGGGTCTCCTAGTCATAGGCCATCAGGATTTCGTCGAGCGCCCGTTCCAGGTCGGTGACGGTCGAGCACTGGGTGAGAAGCGTACAGAAGGGACGGTATTCCAGCAGGCAGCTGTCCCCCGACCCCCAGTTCGTCGCCGGCTCCGGGCACAGCCAGACCAGGCGCTTGGCCTGGTCGGCGATCTGCTTGAACACGTCCAGGCGGGGGTTGGAATAGTTGGAGCGCCCGTCGCCGAGGACCAGCACGGTGGTGCGGCGGTCGATCACTTCGCCGAAGTCCCGGTCCAGCTCCAGGAAGGCCGCGCCGTAGTCGGTGCCCCCCGAGCCCACTTCGTCGACGATCGCCCGCATGGCGGTCTCGAAGGGCAGGGTCTCAAGCGGCCGGCTGACATCGGCCAGGTGGGCCGAGAAGGCGAAGGTCTCAAGGTCCGTGACCTTCTCCTTCAGGGCGTGAAGGAAGAGGAGCAGGAAGCGGACATACTGGGCCACTGAGCCCGAGACGTCGCAGACCGCCACGATCTTGGGCCGGTCCTTGCGCTTGATCTTCCAGATGATGTCGAAGGGCACGCCGTCGTGGCCGGCGTTGGCGCGCAGGGTCCGGCGCACGTCCAGCCGGCCCCGGTCCCGGACCTTGCGACGGCGGGCGTGGCGGACGGCCAGGCGCTTGGCCATGCGCTCGACCAGGCCGCGCATGCGTTCGGTGTCGCTGCGCCCCAGGGCGCCAAAGCTGCGCTCGGCCAGAATCTCGTTCATGAAGGCGTCCTGCGCCGACTTCCCGTAGATTTCGAACCGGGCCTCGACGAAGGCGCGGGCCTGTTTCTGCAGGGCCGAGCGGGTCGCGATCAGGCCCTCGGCCTCCGCCTCGCCCTCGGCATTGCGCCGGGTGAGGGCCTCCATGAGCCGGGCCTCAAGGGCCTCGACGCCCATGCTCTCCATCATCTTGCGGACGAAATAGCCCGACTGGGTGGCGAAGCGGATCTCGTCCACCCCCGCCGCCGCGCCCGCCCGCTCCAGGGCCATGGCCAGCTGTCCGGGGTTCTTGCCCTGCGCCAGGGCGGACAGGGCCTCAACGGGATCGCCCCCCTCGCCCCCCTCGCCGCCTTCGCCCCCTTCGGCCCCTTCGGCGTCACCCGACTGGGGATCCGCGCCGGTCTCGCCCTCGCCGGGGCGCCCGGTGTCGGGATCGCCGGCTTCGCCGGGCTGTCCCTCCGACGCGGCGGCCGAGGCCGCTTCACGGCTGAAGTAGAGTTCAAACAGCTGGTCGTGGATCGCCTTTTCCTCGACGGACTTGGCCAGCACCGTCCCAAGGGCGGTTTTCAGGACGCCCCGGTCCGCCCAACCCACGACGTCTACAGTCCGCGCCGCATCCATGGCCTCGGTGGTCGAGACCCCGGCGCCGGCGGACCGGAGGGCGCGGATGTAGCGGGTGAGGGTCCGCTCCATCAGCGGCCGGCCTTGTCCCCGCCCGACAGAAGGGCCTCCACCTTGCCGGCCACCTCGGCGATGTCCGACTGGCGCTTGAGGATGACGTTGAGGGTGGAGCGCACCAGGGCCGGGTCCAGGGAGTCCGCGTGCAGCAGGATCAGGGTCCGGGCCCAGTCGATGGTCTCGCTGATCGAGGGCAGCTTACGGATGTTCTCGCCGCGCACCGCCTGGACGAAGTCCACCAGCCGCTCCAGCAGCCGCTCGGTCACCTCGGGCACCCGTGTACGGACGATCCGCGCCTCCAGGTCCGCATTGGGGAAGTCGATGTGCAGGTGCAGGCAGCGGCGCTTCAGGGCGTCGCCCAGCTCGCGCGTCGCGTTGGAGGTCAGGACCACCAGGGGCGGGACCTGGGCGGCGATGGTGCCGATCTCCGGCACGGTCACCTGATAGTCCGACAGCACCTCCAGCAGCAGGGCCTCGAACTCCTCGTCGGACTTGTCGATCTCGTCGATCAGCAGGACCGAGCCGGTCGACTGCTCCATGGCCTTCAGGAGGGGCCGGGGCTCAAGGAAGTCGCGGGAGAAGAAGATGTCCTGGAAGCCGGTCAGCTTGTGCAGGGCCTCGTCGAGGCTGTCGGCGTCCTCGACCAGGTGGCCGATCTTGTCCTTCAGGATCTGGGTGTAGAGGAGCTGCTTGCCGTACTTCCACTCGTACAGGGCCTTGGACTCATCCAGGCCCTCATAGCACTGCATCCGGATCAGGGGCTGTTCCAGGCCGATGGCGACCGACCGGGCGAGATCGGTCTTGCCGACCCCGGCGGGGCCCTCGATCAGGACAGGCTTGCGCAGGTGGTGGGCCAGGTAGACCGCCGTCGCGATCTCCGGCGTGGCGATGTAGCCGGTTCCCGCCAGCATCTGCGTCACCGCCTCCACAGAGGCCAGGCCCGCCGGCGTCTCCTTCTGCATCGCCCCGTCCGTCATATGGTCTCCCCCGCCCGCTGCTCGCGGGTCCTATTCATGTCCGGTCTGGTGCGAGCATTAGCGGACAGAGCGGTCCAGACCAACCGTGATCCCCTTCCTTGTCCGCGAAATTTGAATAAGGTGTATGGAGCGACTGCAAAGTCCGGGGAGGACCATGAAGCTCTATCACTGCGCCGACGCGCGTTCCCTGCGTCCCCTCTGGGCGCTGGAGGAGCTGGGCGCCGAATATGAGCTGGTCAACATGGCCTTCCCGCCCCGGGCGACCTATCCCAGCTACCTCAACATCAACCCCCTGGGCACGGTCCCGACGTTTGTCGACGGCGAGGTCACCCTCACCGAGTCCACGGGCATCTGCCACTACCTGGGCGAGAAGTTCGCCCCCACCGACCTGCGGGTCGATCCCTCCGAGCCGGCCTACGGCGCCTACCTCAACTGGATGTACCGGAGCGACGCGACCCTGACCTTTCCCCAGACCATCGTGCTTCGCTACACCCGGCTCGAGCCAAAGGAGCGCCGCCTGCCCCAGGCGGCCGAGGATTACACGGTCTGGTATCTCTCGCGCCTGCGCAGCGTCGAGGCGGCCCTGGAGGACCGGGAGTTTCTGTGCGCCGGCCGTTTCACCATGGCGGACATCGCGGTTCATTACGCCCTTTTCCTGGGCGAGACCCTGGGCCTGGCCGAGCGCTACAAGCCCCGCAGCCGCGACTATCTTGAGCGCCTCAAGGAGCGTCCGGCCTTCCGCCGGGCCCGCGAAAAGCAGGCCGTCCGGGCGGACTGACCGGACGGTATGCCCGTGACAGTGAGGGGCCCCGCCCCGGGAGTGAGACCATGAGCACAGTTGACCCCAAGGACCTCGCCGCATTCGCCGAGCAGGCCGACGCCTGGTTCGCCGAGAACGTTGTCCGCGACCCCGGCTTCATGCTGCCCCTGACCTTCATGGAAGTCGGGACCGACAAGCAGTTCCACTTCCTGCGCGACTGGCAGAACAAGGTCTGGGAGGCCGGTTATCTCGGTGCGGCCTGGCCGAAGGCCTACGGCGGCGGCGGCCTGCCCCAGGCCTTCCAGAGCGCCGCCACCCGGGCCATGCGCAAGCACCATGGCCCCATCATGCTCAACGCCATCGGCATCAACTGGGCGGGCCCCCTGATCCTGGAAATGGGGACCGAGGCGCAGAAGGCGGCCTACCTGAAGGGCATCCTCTCGGCCGAGGACATCTGGTGCCAGGGTTTCTCAGAGCCCGGCCACGGCTCTGACCTGGGCTCAGCCCAGACCCGGGCGGTGCGCCATGGCGACCACTATGTGGTCAACGGCTCGAAGATCTGGACCACCCTGGGCCGCTACGCCAGGTACATGATCCTGCTGGCCCGGACCGATCCCTCCACCGAGCGGAAGTACGACGGCCTGAGCTTCTTCCTCATGCCCATGAAGGCGCCCGGGATCGAGACCGTCCCGATCCGCAAGCTGACCGGCGAGCACGGCTTCACCCAGACCTTCTTCACCGACGCCAAGGCCCCGGCCGATGGCCTGGTCGGCCCCGAAGGCGGCGGCTGGAAGGTGGCCATGCGGACCCTGGAGTACGAGCGCGGGGCCCGGGGCGGGCAGGCTGGCGGCTATGTCTCGGTGGGCGCCAACGCCTTCGACGTCTTCGATCTGGCCCGGCGCACCCAGAGGGGCGGCCAGCCCGTCCTGGAGGACCCACTGGTCGCCGACGAGATGGTCGGCTTCCTGATGGAGATCCAGGCCCTGACCCTCAACGGCCAGCGCACCCAGGTGCCTGAGCTGGTGGCCGACCGGCCCCAGGGGATCCCCCTGGCCTCCAAGCTGATGGGCACGGAGATGTCCCGCCGCCTCAACGACTTCGCCGTCCGGCTGACCGGCGCCCGGGGCGCCTACTATGTCGATGAGCCCGATGCGGTGGACAACGGCCTGTGGGCCCGCAACTACCTGAACGCCTTCTCCGCGACGATCGGCGGGGGAACCTCGCAGATCCAGGCCAATATCGTCGGCGAGCACGTGCTCGGCCTGCCGAAGTCATAAGGGGCGGGGCGATGAAGGATCTGGGAAGGATCGGATTTTCCGAGGATCAGGCGGCCCTGCTGGAGGTCGCCGCCGATTTCTGCCAGCGGCGCTCGCCTGTGGCGACCGTGCGTCGCCTGATGGAGGACGAGCTGGGTCACGACCCCGCCGTCTGGGCGGAGATGGGCGATCTGGGCTGGCTGGGCGTGGCCATCCCCGAGGCCTTCGGCGGATCCGGCCTCGGCCTGGCCGAGGTGGTTCCCCTCGTCGAGCAGATGGGGCGGCGGCTGATGGCCGGCCCCTTTGTCTCCACCACCCTCGCCGCCCAGGCCCTGATCGCCGGCGGGACCGAGGCCCAGAAGCTGGAGCACCTGCCGCGCCTCGCTGCAGGCGAGGCCGCCGCCATCGCCCTCGGGGAGCCGGACACCGACTGGGAACCGGACACGATCTCTGCTGCGGCGCGCCGGGGCGACGGCGGCCGGCTGTCCCTCTCCGGGCGAAAGATCCTGGTGAGCGACGCCGGTGCAGCCCGCCGGCTGATCGTCGCGGTCCGGCTGGACGGCGCCCCGGCCCTGGTCCTCCTGACCCCCGAGGACCTCCCGGCAGGGGCGCTGCGCCGCGAGACGGTGATCGACGAGACGCGCCGGTCCTTCAGCCTGACCCTCGACGGCGTGACCGTGGCGGAGGACCGCCTGCTGGACCCGGACCGCGCGGGGGCGACCCTTGAGCACCTCCACCTGGCCGCCAACCTCCTGGCCGCCGCCGACATGGTGGGCGGGACCCAGGCCTGCATCGACTACACCCTCGACTACCTCCGCACCCGCACCCAGTTCGGCAAGGTGATCGGTTCCTACCAGGCGCTGAAGCACCCCATGGTCGACGCCTACACCCGCTACGAGCAGGCCCGGTCGCACCTCTACAGCGCGGCTCACTGTTTCAACGAGCAGGGAACCGGCGAGATCGCCGTGCGCATGGCCAAGGCGGCGGCGGACGGAGCCTACAGCTTCGCCGCCGACCGCTCGATCCAGTTCCACGGGGGCTTCGGCTTCACCTGGGACTGCGACGCCCAGCTCTACCGCCGTCGGGCCATCTGGCACGCGGCCCAGTTCGGCGACGCCGCCTTCCACCGCAAGAAGCTCGCCCGCCTCCTCTTCTGACCCCGGAACCTCCATGACCGACGCCGCATCCCCGCCCGCCTCCCGGGCCGAAGCCCTCGCCATCCTCACGGCGCCCGGCCAGCCTTATGAACTGGCGACCCAGGAGATCGGCGGCTATCCGCGGAAGGTCTTCGCCGCGGCCCCGCCGACCCTGCGGGAGATGTTCGCGGCGGCGGTCTCGGACGCCACCTTCCTGGTCTATGGCGAGGAGCGCCTGACCTTCGCCCAGGTGGCCCGGGACGCCGCAGCCCTGGCCTCCGTCCTGGTCACCCGGTTCGGCGTGGGCAAGGGCGATCGCGTCGCCTTCTCCATGCGCAACTTCCCCGAGTGGGTCATCTCCTACCAGGCCGCCACCTCCATCGGCGCCGTGGCCGTGGCCATGAACGCCCTGTGGCAGTCGGATGAACTGGAATACGGCCTGAAGGACTGCGGAGCGAAGGTCTTCATCGCCGACCAGGAGCGGCTGGACCGCCTGGCGGGCTGCTCGCCAGACCTCAAGGTCCCGGTGATCGCCGTCCGCGCCGACCGGCCGGACGGGGCGGCGCGTTACGAGGACCTGATGGCCGAGGCTGCGGGCGCCAGCCTGCCCGCCGTCGACATCGCCCCCGACGACGACGCCACCATCTTCTACACCTCAGGCTCGACCGGCCATCCCAAGGGGGTGGTGTCCTCGCACCGGAACATCCTCTCGGCCCTGTTCTCCTGGGAGCTGGACCTGCGCGCCGGGGCCCTGCTCACCGGCGTCGAGCCGGCGCCGCCCGCCCGCCAGCCGGTCGCCCTGCTGGGCGTGCCCCTGTTCCACGTCACCGGCGCCAACGCCATCTTCCTGCAGTGCTACCGGGCCCAGAGGGCCATGGTCTGCATGTACAAGTGGGACGCCGGGCTGGCCGCCGAGATCATCGAGCGCGAAAAGGTGACCAGCTTCACCGCGCCGGCGGCTATGACCGGCGACCTGGTGCGTGAGGCCAAGCGGACCTCACGGGACCTCTCCAGCCTGCTCACGGTCGGCGGCGGCGGGGCGCCCCGGGCGCCCGAACAGGTGGCCCAGATCGGGTCGTCCTTCGCCCAGGCCATGCCCAACACCGGCTGGGGCATGACCGAGACCAACGCCATCGGCACCGGGATCGGCGGTGAGGAATACCTCAACCGCCCGGCGAGCTCGGGCCGCTGCTCGGCAGTGCTGGAGCTGAAGATCCTGGATGAGCAGGGCCGCGCCCTGCCGGCGGGCGAACGGGGCGAGCTCCTCATCCGCGGGACCAGCCTCTTCCGGGGCTACTGGAACCGGGCGGAGCTGAACGCGGAGATCTTCGAAGACGGATGGTTCCGGACCGGCGACGTCGCCTACCTGGACGACGAGGGCTACCTCTTCATCGTCGACCGCATCAAGGACCTCATCATCCGGGGCGGCGAGAACATCGGCTGTGGCCAGGTGGAGGCGGCCCTGCTCAAGCATCCGCACATCCATGAGGCGGCGGTCTACGCTGTGCCGGACGAGCGGCTGGGCGAGGAGGTGGGCGCCACCGTCCATGGTGATCCGGGCCTCGACCCGGATGAGATCCGCGACTTCCTCAAGGACCAGCTCGCCCGGTTCGAGATCCCCCGCTACATCGACATCTCGCCGGAACCCCTGCCGCGCATCGCCTCCGGCAAGATCCTCAAGCGCGGCCTGCGCGACGAGGTCGCCCGCCGCCTCGCCGCCGCCCCGATGCCCTGACTCCTCCCACAGGGGAGGTGGCGCGCGGCGCACCGGAGGGGGCAAGGGCGGCTCAGCAGACCCCCTCACCGACCTTCGGTCGGAGCTCCCCCTTGGGGGAGCAATGGGCTCTTGAATTCCTCCCCCCAGGGGGAGGTGGACCGGGGCAGGGCCCCGGGGCCGGAGGGGGTCAAGGGCGTCGCCGTCGGGCGCTACCACGCCTCCGCGAGCAGAGCCCGGGACTGCAGCCGGATCTGTGCGATGCGAGGTTCCAGCCACTCGCCAGGGTCGATCTCCGGACGCTCGTGCAGCCAGCCCAGCTGCACCAGGCTGCGCACCAGCAGGAAGAGGGGCAGTTGCGCCGCCTCGGCCTCCGGCAGGTCGCGCACCTGCCGGTATCCAGCCAGAAACGCGTCCCTGACCGCCGCGAAATCGGGCGCCGCCTGCTGATGGGTGAGGGCCACGGCGATGTCGTACACGCGCCAGCCGAAGGCCGCGTCGTCGAAGTCGATGATGGCGAGGTCCCCGTCCCGCACCAGCAGGTTCCCTGGGTGCAGGTCGGCGTGGATCATCCCGAAGACAGCCAGGTCCTGGGGCAGGGCGGAAAGGCGGGCGTGCAGGACATCCCGGGCCCTGATGACAAGGTCACGGTCCTCCGCAGTGAGGGCCGCATGGTCCCAGAAGGGGCCCCAGCGGGGCGCCGGACCCATCAGGCCGTCGGCGTCCAGGCGTGTGCGGGCGAAGCCGGGCGGCGGGGTCCAGGCCTCGGACTGCAGGTGAGTTCGGGCGACCAGGGCGCCGAGGCGGTGGAACCACAAGGGGCGCTCGCCCGCCCGGTCCGGCGAGGCCAGGAAGTCGTCCAGCACCTCGCCTTCGATCCAGCGGGTCACCCCGACCAGCCGCACCTCTCCAGTCCCGGCGACCGCCTGCGGAACGAAGGCTCGTCCATCCCGGGCGGCCAGGGGCTCGGGGGCGGCGAGGCCCGCCGCGCGAAGGGCCGAGGTCCAGATCCGCTCCGCCTCCAGCTCCGTCTCCGAGTGGTAACCGGGCCGGTGCAGGCGCAGGACCCAGTCCTCGCCGGTGCGGCCATCCGTCAGGCGGAAGGTGACGTTCTCGGAGACCGTGACCGGGGTCAGCCGCGGCTCGTCCACCGGGAAGGCCTTCGCCGCCTCACGGGCGGCGGGACCGAAGAGCCGTTCGGCCTCATCCCGCTCCATGGAGGGCGTCCAGCGTCGCGTCGAAGGCGGGGAGGAAGGCCTCGGCGTCAGCCTGGCTGAAGACCAGGGGCGGGCGGATCTTGACCACGTTGTTGAAAGCCCCGGCGTTCGACGTCAAGAAGCCTCGGTCCTTGAGCCCATTGCAGACGGCCCGGGCTGCGGCGAAGTCCGGGGCGCCGTCGGGCCCGACCATCTCCACCCCCAGGAAGAGGCCGCAGCCCCGGGCGTCGGCCACGCCCGGCCAACGCCCCACCCGGGCCTTCAGCTCCGCCTTCAGGAAGCCGCCGACCCGCCCGGCGTTGGCCAGCAGCCCCCGGGACTCGATCTCGTCCAGCACCGCGTGGCCCGCCGCCGCCTGCAGGGGGCTGGAGGCGAAGGTGTTGAAGTATCGGGTGCGGCTGCGGAAGGTCTCGACCAGGGCGCGGGAGGCGGAGGTGGCGGCCAGGGGCACGCCGTTGCCCATGGGCTTGCCGGTCACCACGATGTCCGGCGTGAAGCCAGTGACTTCGCAACCCCACCACCGGCCGGTGCGGCCATAGCCGGACTGGACCTCGTCGGCGATGATGAGTCCCCCCCGGGCGCGGACCCGGGCGGTGGCCTTTCCCATGAACTCCGGTGGGAGGTCGGGCAGGCCTTCATTGGCCAGGATGGAACAAACGATCAGGGCGGCGATCCCGTCGCCGGAGGCGTCCAGGGCGTCCATGGCCCGGTCGAGCCCCGCAAGGTAGGCCTCTGTCAGGGCCTCGCCGGACAGGCCGGGCTCCGGCGTCCGGAAGGTCTGGGGGAAGGGAAAGCTGCGGAAACCGGGCGAGCGGTCCGACCCCGCCGGCAGGCCGCTCATGGCGCCCACCAGCTCGGTGTTGCCGTGGTAGGTGGCGTCCGTGCAGAGGATACCCCGTCGACCCGTGGCCATGCGGGCCATGCGCAGGGCGATCTCGTTGGCCTCGGTCCCCGAACAGGAGAAGATGACGCTCTCGATCCCCTCGCCCAGCTTGCCGGCGAGGCGCTCGGCCAGGCGGATGATGTCCTCGTGCAGGTAGCGGGAGTGGACGTTCAGGGTCGCCTGCTGTCGTCCGA
The DNA here is from genome assembly GCA_020402585.1 of Phenylobacterium sp. GTDB lineage: Bacteria > Pseudomonadota > Alphaproteobacteria > Caulobacterales > Caulobacteraceae > Phenylobacterium. The sequence goes on from JADBZH010000006.1 coordinate 65,355, forward strand.
TGGCCTCGGCCACCCGGGGGTTGCCGTGCCCCACGCAGGGCACGTTGTTGTACATGTCGACATATCGCCGGCCGTCAGCGTCGTAGAGCCAGGCGCCTTCGCCCCGGACGATGTGCAGGGGCGTCTCATAGAACAGGGCCGCCCCGGCGCCGAAGGCCCGGTTGCGCCGCTCCAGCAGCCCGTCAGACAACCGCAGGGCCCCCGTTGGCGATGGACCAGGCCCGGGCGGCGTACCGCTGGATCGAGGGATAGGCCTCGACATACCGGTCCGACGAGGCGTTGCCGTCCAGGCCGCGCTTGTAGACCCCCTGGTTGATGGCCGCGATGCGGAACAGGGTGAAGGCCAGGTGGAAGCTCCAGTCCTTCAGGGCTGGCCGCCCCGAGGCCTCGGCGTAGATCTCGAACATCTCGGCCTGGGAGGGGATGCCGAGGTCGGTGATCGTCTTCTGGGTTGTCTCGCCCATCATGAAGAGGGTGGTGTAGGCGACGTCGGAATAGGGGTCGCCCAGGGTCGACAGCTCCCAGTCCAGCACGGCCTCGAGCTTCGGTTCGGTGGGATGCAGCATGCAGTTGCGGATCGAGAAGTCGCCGTGGACGATCCGCGTCTCGCTCTCGGCCGGCATGTGGGCCGGCAGCCACTCCATCAGCCGCTCCATGTCGGGATGGTCGTCGGTCTGGGCGGCCTTGTACTGGCGCACCCAGCGGCTGATCTGCCGCTCGTAGTAGTTGCCAGGTCGTCCGTAGTCGGACAGTCCGACCGCAGCAGGGTCGATGGCGTGCAGCTTCGCCAGCACCTTCAGGTAGTGGGTGAAGACCGCCCGGCGCTCGGCGGGGGTCATGCCCGGCAGGGAGGGGTCGAGGAAGATCCGGCCCTTGACCCAGTCCATGACGAAGAACTCGGAGCCGATGACCGAGGCATCCTCGCAGTGAAGGCGTACGGTGGGCACCGGCACGCCTGAGCCGCCAAGGGCCTTAAGCACGGTGTACTCCCGTCCGACCTGGTGGGCCGAGGGCAGGAGGTCGCCGGGCGGCTTCTTGCGCACCACCCAGCGGCGGTCGGGCGAGGCGATCAGGAAGGTCGGATTGGAATGGCCGCCCTCGAACTGGCGGACGGTCAGCGGCCTCCGGAAGCCCTCAAGCCGCCCGTCCAGCCAGGCCTCCAGCCGGGCCTCGTCGAAGCGGTGCGCGGCCCGCACCTCAGTGATCTCGGCCTCGCCTTCGGACATCCGAACCTCCTGTGGGAGCCGGACGGCGGCCGGGGCCGCCGTCCGCGCCTTGCCTCAGTTCCGCCAGACGACGCCCGAGGTCTGATCCTCACCGCCGCCCTCGTACTGGCGGATCTCGTTGCGGCCGACCACCAGGTGATGGACCTCGTCCGGGCCATCGGCGATGCGCAGGGTGCGCTGGCCGGTGTACATCCGGGACAGGGGCGTCCACTGCGAGACGCCGGTGGCGCCGTGCATTTGGATGGCCTGGTCGATGATCTGGCAGACCCGCTCGGGCACCATGGCCTTGACCATGTGCACCCAGACCCGGGCTTCGCGGTTGCCCAGCACGTCCATCGCCTTGGCGGCCTTCAGCACCATCAGGCGCATGGCCTCGATGTCGATCCGGGCGCGGGAGATGATCTCGACGTTGCCGCCCAGCCAGGCGATCTTGCGGCCGAAGGCCTCGCGCGAGAGGCCCCGGCGGACCATCAGGTCCAGGGCCCGCTCGGCCTGGCCGATGGAGCGCATGCAGTGGTGGATCCGGCCCGGGCCGAGGCGCAGCTGGCTGATCTCGAAGCCGCGGCCCTCACCGAGCAGAATGTTCGATTCCGGCACCCGCACATTGGTGAAGCGGATATGCATGTGGCCATGCGGGGCGTCGTCTTCGCCGAAGACGTTCATCGGGCCAAGGATATCCACCCCGGGGGTGTCGATGGGCACCAGGATCTGCGACTGCTGGCGGCTGGGGGGCGCGTCAGGGCTGGTCTTGACCATGGTGATCATGATCTTGCAGCGCGGGTCGCCGGCGCCGGAGATGTAGTACTTCTCGCCGTTGATCACCCACTCGCCGTTCTCGAGCACGGCGCTCATGCCGACATTCTTGGCGTCGGAGGAGGCCCGGTCCGGCTCGGTCATGGCGAAGGCCGAGCGGATCTCACCGTTCAGCAGGGGCTTCAGCCAGCACTCCTTCTGCTCGGGCGTGCCCACGCGCTCCAGCACCTCCATGTTGCCGGTGTCCGGGGCCGAGCAGTTCATCACTTCCGAGGCGAGCGGGACCTTGCCCAGCTCCACTGCGATGTAGGCGTAGTCGAGGTTGGACAGGCCTTCGCCGGTGTCGGCGTCAGGCAGGAAGAAGTTCCAGAGACCTTCCTTCTTGGCCTGGTTCTTGGCTTCCTCGAGCAGTTCCAGCTGGCCGGGGGCGTAGCTCCAGCGGTCCGCCCGGCCCTCGCCGAGCTGGTGGAACTTCTCCGACATCGGGGCGACGGTCTCCTGGACGAAGCGCTTGACGTGCTCGTAGAGCGGCGTCGCCTTTTCGCTCATCCGCAGGTCGTTCAGGTCGTCCTTGGGATCGAAGCCGAAAGCGGCCTTGGACGGGGTGATCGTATTCATGCTTTCTGTCCTCTCTGTCTGGCCTGTCATCGCATCCGTCGCCGCGGCCTGCAGCGCTAATCTGAGCGATCAGTATGGCAGCCGGCCCTCATTCGCCAACCGTTTTTGAGGGGTGACGCCGGGTCACCGACCATCTTCCTTCACGGGGAAGGGGTGGGCGGCCTCCTCGGCGTCGGCCGCCAGGGCGCGCAGGGTGGCGGCGTGGGATTCCCGGCTGATCCGATAGCCCGAAAGCAGGGCGAAGCCGACCAGGTAGAGCATGATGATCACCGGGGCGTAGACGGCGCCCATGCGATAAATGACCTCGGCCGGCATGTCGGCGGGCGCCACCCCAGGCTTCAGGCCGATGGCGTCGATCAGCAGGGCGGCGGCCAGGATGCCAAAGCCCGAGACGGACTTTCCCACGAAGGCCGAGGCGGCGAAGAACAGGCCCTCGGACCGGCGTCCGGTCTTGAGCTCCGCCTCCTCCACGACGTCGGCGATCATGGACGAGCCCATGGTCGAGGCGATGATCCCGCAGGTCACCCCGACGATGGAGGTGGTGAAAAGGATGCCGAAGAGCGCCGGATCGTCATTGGCCGGGAACAGGCCGGCGAGGCGAAGCAGGACCGGGCCGATCCCGATCAGCAGGGACAGGAGCGCCAGCAGCATGGCGGTGTGCTTCTTGCCGAACCGGCGGGACAGCAGGGGCGCGGTGGGCAGTGCCACGAAGGCGGAGACGAAGACCCCAAGGGTGATGACCGAGATCTGGGCGGCGCTGAAGCCCCAGAAGAAGGTGTTGAAATAGCCATTCATGGAGGCGGCCAGCCCGCCGGCCAGGGCGGTGGCGATGCTCGAGGCCAGCAGGAAAAGGAAGGAGCGGTTGTTCAGCGTCTCGCGCACCTCCGCGAGGGTCTGGCCAAGGGTCTTCTTCCGCTTCTCGGGCGGTGCGCGCAGGGTGGGGATGTGACGGTGCGTGCCCGCTGCGGAGACCAGGATGGCGACCAGCATGACGAGGGAGGCGATCAGGCCGTACTTGGCGTAGCCCTCGGGGTTGAGCTGGCCGACGGCGTGGGTGGCGTCCGGCTTGAGGAGCACCCCGAAGGCCAGGGCCTGGATGGAGAGGCCGCCGATCCAGGCGAAGAAGAAGCGGTAGCTGAGCAGGACTGAGCGGTCGTCGTAGCCAGAGGTGAACTCCGCCGCCAGCGCCGAGGAGGGCACCTCGTAGAAGGCGATGAAGGCCCGGATCACCACCGCCAGGACGGTGAGGTAGACGAACAGTTCCTGGGCCGACAGGTCCGGCGGATTCCAGAGGGCGGCGTAGGACACCGCCACAGGCAGGGCGGCGGCGTACATGAAGGGATGCCGGCGGCCCCAGGCGGACCGGAAGTTATCCGACAGGTGGCCGATCATCGGGTCGATGATGGCGTCGAAGAGAAGGGCGGTGAGCAGGGCCAGCGCCACGAGGCTGGCGGGCACGCCGAGCACCTGATTGTAGAACAGCATCAGCATGAAGCTGAAGCCGTTGTCCTTCACCCCGAAGGCTACGGAACCGAGTCCGTAGAAGAAGCGCGTCGAGCGGTCGAGCCGCCCTTCCGCCGCCGGCGGCGCCGCTGAAACCATCATTTCCTCCCCCGGGAACCCCGACCCCATGGGCATAGGGTCAGGCCGCCCGCCGGGCGTCAACAGCCGACCCCGCCCCGCCCTTGTCCCCCGGCGGGGCCGCCACTAGCCTACCGGTCGCTCAAAGCATGAGGGAACGAACATGGCCGAGGCGCCTGCCGACTATCCGCTGTCCGGGCTGAAGGTGCTGGACTTCTCCCGGGTCCTGGCCGGGCCCTTCGCCGGGCGGCTCCTTTCGGACCTGGGCGCCGACGTGGTCAAGGTCGAGCCCCCCGAGGGTGACGTGACCCGCAACTGGGGCCGGGTGAAGGGCGGCGTGCCGGGCTTCTTCCACCAGCAGAATGCAGGCAAGCGGAACATCTGCATCGACCTGCGCGCCCCGGGCGCCCGGGAGCTGGTGCTGGACCTGGTCCGCCAGGCGGATGTCCTGATCGAGAACTATCGCCCGGACGTCATGGGCCGGCTGGGCCTGGGCTACGATGTCCTGTCCGAGGCCAATCCCCGCCTCATCATGCTGTCCATCTCCGGCTTCGGGGCTGGCGGGCCGGAGTCGCGCCGCCCCGCCTACGCTCCCATCGTCCACGCCGAGATGGGGCTGATCGCCCGCCAGGCGCGCCGCAACGACGTCCGCCGGACCGACCTGCCCCTGTCGGTCGCCGACACCAACGCCTCCCTGCACGGCCTGATCGGCCTCCTGTCGGCAGTGATCCTGCGGCAGCGGACGGGCCAGGGCCAGCACATCGACATCGCCATGGTCGACGCCACCCTCGTGACCGACGACCAGTTCCACTACGAGGCCGAGGACTCCGAGGACACCATGGACCTACCCCCCGACATCTGGGAGACGGGCGCGGGGCCGATCCTGGTCTCGGCGGACTTCCGTTACCTCTTCCGGCAGTTGACGACCAGGCTGGGTCTCAAGGATCCCGGCGAGGGCGTGTCCGACCTCGACCGCAAGATCGCCCTGCGCCGCGCAGCGGTGGGTGAGCTCATGATGGGCCTGGCCAACTGGGAGAAGGTCACTGCGGCGATGGCGGCCATGAACATCGCCTGGGGCGAGGTGCGCGACGGCGCCCGCCTGCGCGAGCAGCCGACCCTGGCCCACCGGGGCTCCATCGTCGACCTCGATGACCGCGACGGCGGGACCCGGCCCATCCCCCAGTCCCCGTACCGGTTCTCGGCGGCGAAGAGCGGGGTGCGCGGGGTCGCCCCTCACCGGGGCGAGCACAACGCCGAGGTGCTGTCCGAATGGCTGGGACTGGACGGCGCGAAGGCTAGGGCCCTCAGAGAGGCCGGCGTCCTGTCGGCGGACGCCGACCGGGTTCCGTAGCAGCGCACCCGCTGACCCCCTCCGGCCCGGGGCGTGCGCCCCGGTCCACCTCCCCCTTGGGGCAGGAATGAGGCGGTAATTGCTCCCCCAAGGGGGAGCTGTCAGCGAAGCTGACTGAGGGGGTCTACGGCGCTTCAGCTGACCCCCTCCGGCCCGCTGCGCGGTCCACCTCCCCCTTGGGGGAGGAATTAGGGAGCCATTGCTCCCCCCAGGGGGAGCTGTCAGCGAAGCTGACTGAGGGGGTCAAGGGCGTCGCCGGCCTAGTCCTCGACGCCGTAGACCCTCGCCGCGGTCCCCCGGAACATCAGCTCCTTCTCGGCCTCGGAGTAGGGGGCGGCGATGCGCTTCAGGCCGTTCCAGAGGGTGCGATAGGACAGGCTGGCCCGGTCCACCGGGAAGTTGCTCTCGAACATGCAGCGGTCCGGGCCGAACAGGTCGATGGCGGTCCGGTACCAGTCGCCCTGGGCGGCGGCGAAGGTGGTGGAGTCCGGGGCGCCGGTCTTGTGCCAATCCCAGCCGTTGATGGGCATGGCCATGCCGCCCAGCTTGACGGTCACGTTCGGGCAGGTCGCCAGCTCAGCCATGTCCGCTCGCCACTTCGGGAAGTAGGCGTCGCGCTGACCCGCGTAGGGGCCGATACCCAGGGGCCCGCCCAGGTGATCCAGGATGATGCTGGCCCCGGGAAAGGCCCGGGCGAGGTCAGTCAGTTCGGGGATCTGGGGATGGAAGAGCCAGGCGTCGAAGGTCAGGCCCCGGGCCGCCAGCTTCGCGAAGCCCCGCCGGAAGGTCGGGTTCAGGTAGAGCTGCGGCGGCGGGTGATGGTGCGAGGGGCGGATGGCGTCCGAGGCGTCCCAGGCCGCCGCATGGCGGATCCCGCGGAACAGGCCCTCGCCGGCTTCGATGTGGGCGTCCAGCAGGGCGTCGAGGTCGTCGGGCGCCAGGAGGTCGGCCGAGCCGACAATGGCGGCGATGCGCGCGCCCTTCCCGTCGCGGGAGTCCCGGGCGACCCGGGCGACAAAGGCGCTCTCGCCCGACCGGCGCAGGGCCTCGGGGCCGTCGGTCCGGTATCCCGTCATGCACTCCACAAAGACCGTGGCCTCGACGCGGTGGCCGTCGCCGGTGTCGGCCCTCAGCTCATCCAGCAGGTAGGCGGGCCCGGCCCCCGCCGGCCAGAGGTGATGGTGCGGGTCGAGGATCCGGCGATCCGGATCCAGGATGGGTTCCGGCGCGGCTTCCGTCGCGGATGGCTTGTCCATGAGGCGGGCCTCCCCTAATCGCTTGGGGACGGCGGCCTGCCTGCCGTCCGGCCCGCCGCCAGACTGGACCCGGCGGACCAGATGCTCAAGGTTTGGCGCACAAGGCCCGACCGCGACGGGAGGAGACCGATGGACCTGTCCTACAGTGCCGAATACGAGGCCTTTCGCGCCGAGGTGCGCGGCTTCCTTGAGACCCACCGGAGCCAGGCGCCCGGCCAGGGCGGCAACGGCCTGACCTGGCAGAAGCTGCTGATCGAGAACGGCTACGCCGCGCGAACCATCCCCCGCGAATATGGCGGCTACGGCGGCGAGCCGGACATCCTGAAGTCGCGGATCATCGCCGAGGAGTTCGCCCGCGCCCAGCTGTCGCCGGGACTGGGCGGCCAGGGCATCTCCATGCTGGTCCCGACCCTCCTGGAAGTGGGCTCGGAGGACCAGAAGCGCCAGTTCATCGGCCCGACCCTGCGCGGCGAGATGCTGTGGTGCCAGGGCTATTCCGAGCCCAATGCCGGTTCCGACCTCGCCGCCCTGGCCACCAAGGGCGTGCTGGAGGGCGATCACTGGGTGATCAATGGCCAGAAGATCTGGACCTCCACGGCCCATTTGGCCGACTGGATCTTCTGCCTGGTCCGGACCGAGCCCGACGCCCCCAAGCATGAGGGCATCAGCTTCCTGCTGTTCGACATGAAGACCCCCGGCATCGAGATCCGGCCCCTGGTGGACATGACCGGGGCGGCCAACTTCAACGAGGTCTTCTTCACCGACGTCCGCGTCCCGGGCCACCAGATCGTCGGGCGGCGGGGCGAGGGTTGGAAGGTGGCCAACGCCATCCTGCGGCACGAGCGGGGCTCCCTGGCCGACCCCAACGTCATGCAGAGCCGGCTCAACGCCCTGATCGACCTGATGAAGGCCGAGACCCTCGACGGAAGCCGCGTCATCGACAACCCCGTCTACCGGGACCGGCTGATGGCGATCCAGGGCCGGGTCCAGGCCCTGCGCTGCAACGACCTGCGGCTGCTCTCGGCGGCGGTGAACCGGCAGAGCGCGCCTCTGGCCGGCATGGTGGTCAAGCTGCAGGGCACCGAGCTGCGCCACGAGCTGGAGGGCTTCGCCATCGACGTCATGGGCGAGCTGGGCCTGCTCTACGGCGACACGCCCCGCCTGCGCGGCGGCGGCTCCTGGCAGAGGGACTACATGTACTTCCTCGGCCTGATCATCGGCGGGGGCACCTCGCAGATTCAGAAGAACATCATCGCCGAACGCGGGCTGGACATGCCCCGCGAGCCCAAGCTGGCCAAGGCCTGAGGAGAGACGCGCCATGGAATTCGGACTCTCTGAAGAACAGGTCATGCTGCAGGACGCCCTGGCCCGGTTCCTGGCCGGGACCGGCGGGCTGGAGCGCACCCGCGCCTTCGCCGCCGGCAAGGACCGCCGCGCCCCGGACGTGCTGCAGGGCCTGGCTGAGCTGGGCGTCACCGGCCTCATCATCCCCGAGGTCCACGGCGGGGTGGGGCTGTCCCTGCTGGACGCCGCCCTGGCCGCCGAGCAGCTGGGCCGGTTCGTCGCCCCGGCCCCCTTCGCCGCCACGGCCGTCATGGCGCCCCTCGCCCTGCTGAGGGCCGGGGACGCCGGCCAGCAGGCGACCTGGCTCCCCAAACTGGCCTCCGGCGCGACGGTGGCGGGGGTGGCCCTTTCCGAGATCACCGGCGCCCGGGACGGGGCGGGCGTCGAGGCCCGGGACGGCAAGCTGCATGGCCGGGCCCAGTTCGTCGTCGACTACGAGGCCGACCTCTACATCGTGGCGGACCGTGCGCGGGGCCTGCACCTGGTGGCCGCCGACGCCCCGGGCCTGGCCCGCACGGACTTCCGCACCATCGACGCCACCCGCCCGACCGGGGAGCTGGTCTTTGACGGCGTCGCCGCCGAGCCCCTGACGGCCGGCGACGGCGCGGCCGCCGTGCGCGCCATGATCGACGCCGGCCGGGTCATGCTGGCCGCCGACACCCTGGGCGCGGCCCAGGAAATGCTCGACCAAGCCGCGGCCTACGCCAAGGGTCGGGTGCAGTTCGGCCGGTCCATCGCCACCTTCCAGGCGGTCAAGCACATGTGCGCCGAGATGGCGGCCTCGCTGGAGCCCTGCCGGTCCCTGGTCTGGTACGCCGGCCACGCCCTCGACCACCTGCCGGACGAGGCCCCGGTCATGGCCTGCCACGCCAAGGCGCACCTGTCGGAGGTCGGAACCTTTGTCGCCCGCACGGCGACCGAGGTGCACGGCGGCATGGGCTTCACCGACCTTGTCGGCCTGCACTACTGGTTCAAGCGCATCGGCTTCAACCGGCAGGTGCTGGGCGGCCCTCAGGCCGTCCGCGCCGAGGCGGCGGCCCTGCAGGGACTGGCGGCCTGAGGCCGGGCGGGCGGCGGCTCAGTCGTCGCCGCCGTCGCCCTCCTTGCCCTTCATCTCGGCCAGGGTGCGCAGGTTCGCCTCGTGGCCGTCCCGGGTGATGGTGTAGGTCATCATCACCGCCAGCATGGTCAGCCAGAGGGCCAGGATGACCGGAACGTAGAAGAGGCCCAGGCGGAACAGGGTCTCGTCGGACACCTGGCTGGGGTCGGCCCCGGCCTGGAGGCCTGCGATGGTCAGGATGAAGGTGGCGGCGAGCGGCCCAAAGCTTCCCACCACCTTCCGGATGAAGGCCGAGGCGGCGAAGAAGACGCCCTCCGAGCGCCTCCCCGTCTTGATCTCGGCCTGCTCGACCAGGTCCGCCATCATGGAGGCGGAGAGGATCTGGAAGCAGATGATCAGGCCGACGTCGATCATGGTCGTGAAGAAGACGAACCAGAAGACCATGGGGCTGGAGTTGTCCGGCAGGATGCCCATGAGGCGCAGGACGATGGGCATGGGCGAGCCGAGGAAGGCGATCAGGCCGATGATGATCGCGCCCTTCTTCTTGCCGATGGTTCGGCTGACGATGGGGGCCAGGACCGCCCCGAGGATCGCCGAGACGAAGACCCCGCTGGTGATCATTCCCTGCTGCTGGGTCGTGAAGTCCCAGAAGTAGGCGTAAAAGAAAAAGGCGAGGGCGGCCGAAAGCCCGCCGGCGATCGATCCGAAGATGGCCGAGACGAAGAGGGCCAGGAAGGACCGGTTCGACAGGGTCTCGAAGATTTCCTTGAAGATGACCGCCGGGCCCAGGCGCCGCTTCGGCGGGGCCGGCTTCAGGTGCATGATCCGGCTGTGGGTGCCGAGGGCGGAGGCCACGACGGAGATCAGCAGAAGGCCCGAGGCGATCATGCCGTAGGTCCGGTAGGCCTCAGGATTGAACTGGCCGTTGGGGATGGCCGCCGTCGCGAACAGCGGGAACAGGACGATGAAGTTGAACACCGACATGGCGTTGCCGCCGGTCCAGCCAAAGTAGGACCGGTAGGCCTGGAGGGAGCTGCGCTCATCGTAGTCGTCGGTCAGTTCCGGAGCCAGGGCCGTACTGGGGATTTCGTAGATGGAGATCAGCATGCGGACCACGATGGACAGGCCCAGCAGGTAGAGGAAGAGGTGGAAGTCCTCCCAGCCCTGGGGTGGGCTCCAGAGCAGGAAGTAGGTCGCCGCGATGGGTACGGCGGCGGCGTACATGAACGGGTGCCGCCGGCCCCATTTCGAGCGCAGATTGTCGGACCAGTAGCCGAGGATCGGGTCGAAGAAGGCGTCGACACACATCGACAGAAATAGGGCGATCCCCACGAGGCGGGCGTCCATGCCGATGACCTGGCTGTAGAAGATCAGCAGGAAGTAGCTGAAGCCGTTGTCCTTGACCCCGAAGGCCACCGCCCCGAAGCCGTAGGAGATTTTGGTCCAGAGGGACGGCTTGGTCGTTTCGATCCTGGGGCCGGGCGCGCCGCCAGCGGTGGAGTCCACGCTCATCTGCTTCCCCCCGTCGGGCCGTCCCGGACGCCGTCTGCGAACCTTCGCAGCAGCGCCGTCAGCCTGCGGACGACAGACTCAAACCCAGCCCCCGGCGCCCGTCAAGTCAATGCGTTGACGGGCGCAGGCTGCTGACCGCCTGTTGAAATCAGATCGCGGCGGCCAGCCGGCTGGCCTGGTTGATGGCCCGTTTGGCGTCCAGCTCGGCGGCGACGTCCGAGCCCCCCACCAGGGTGGAGGCCACGCCCAGGGCGGCCAACTCGTCGTGCAGGGCGCGCAGGGGGTCCTGGCCGGCGCAGATGATGACGGTGTCGGCCTCGATGAGGCGGGGCTCGGTCCCGATCAGGACGTGCAGGCCCGCATCGTCGATCTTCTCGTAGGTCACGCCGCCGATCATCTGGACGCCGCGCTTCTGCAGGGTGGCCTTGTGGGTCCAGCCCGTGGTCTTGCCCAGGGACCGGCCCAGGGACTCGGCCTTGCGCTGCAGGAGGGTGACGGTGCGGTCGGCCTTCTCCACGTGGGGAACCACGCCGGTGACGCCGCCCCGGGGATGGTTCTTGAAGTCGATGCCCCACTCTGCAGCGAAGACGTCCACGTCCATGGAGGCCGAGACCCCGGCGTGGCTGACCAGCTCGGCCACGTCGAAGCCGATGCCGCCGGCGCCGATCAGGGCGACCTTCTGGCCGACCTTCGCCTTGCCGTTGATGACGTCGACATAGCTGGCGACCATGGGGTGGTCGATCCCTGCGATGTCGGGGGTGCGCGGGGTGATGCCGGTGGCGATGACGATCTCGTCGAAGCCGCCGTTGACCAGGCCGCGGGCGTCGGCCCGGGTGTTCAGCCTCAGGTCGATCTTCAGCACCTCGATCATCCGCGCGTAGTAGCGGAGGGTCTCGGAGAACTCCTCCTTGCCCGGCACCTTCTTCGCCAGGTTGAACTGGCCGCCGATCTCGCTCGAGGCCTCGAACAGGGTGACCCTGTGGCCGCGCTCGGCCGCGACGGTGGCGTAGGCCAGGCCCGCCGGGCCCGCCCCCACCACGGCGATGGACTTGGGCGCGGTGGTCTTTTCATAGACCAGCTCGGTCTCGTAGCAGGCCCGGGGATTGACTAGGCAGCTGGTCATCCGTCCGGTGAAGGTGTGGTCCAGGCAGGCCTGGTTGCAGGCGATGCAGGTGTTGATCTCGTCCTCGCGGCCCTCCGCGGCCTTCTTCACCAGATCCGGGTCGGCCAGCATGGGCCGGGCCATGGAGACCAGGTCGCCGTCGCCCCGGGCCAGGACCTCCTCGACGACCGAGGGCATGTTGATCCGGTTGGAGGTGATGACCGGCACCTTCACCGCCTTGCGCAGGCGTCCCGTGACGCTGGTGAAGGCGGCGCGGGGCACCATGGTGGCGATGGTCGGGACCGGCGCCTCGTGCCAGCAGAAGTGGGTCGAGATGATGGTCGCGCCCGCCGCCTCGATGGCCTGGGCCAGGGTCACCACCTCGTCCCAGGACATGCCGCCCTCCAGCATGTCCATGGCGGCGATGCGGAAGATGACGATGAAGTCGGGGCCCACCGCCTCACGCACCCGGCGCACCACCTCCACAGGGAAGCGCATGCGGTTCTCAAAGGGGCCGCCCCATTCGTCGGTCCGGCGGTTGGTCTTCTCCACCAGGAAGGTCGACAGGAGATAGCCGGCCGAGCCGATGATCTCGACGCCGTCATAGCCGGCCTGCCGGGCCAGGGCGGCGCAGCGGGCGAAGTCGGACAGCTGCTGCTCGATGCCGTCGGCGTCCAGTTCGTTGGGCGTGAAGGCGCCGATCCGCGAGCGCACCGCCGAGGCGGCGACGGCCTCCGGGGTCCGCGCCAGGGGGCCGCTGTGCAGGATCTGCAGGCAGATCTTCACATCCGGGTCGGCGGCGTGGACGGCCTCGGTGACCTCCCGGTGGGCTTCAGCCTCCTCAGGCGTGGACAGGCGGGCGCCCGGGCCTGCGCCGGCGTTGGGCGAGATGCCACCGGTGATGATCATGCCGACCCCGCCCCGCGCGCGCTCGGCGAAGTAGGCGGCCATGCGCGACAGCCCGCCGGAGGCCTCTTCAAGGCCGGTGTGCATGGAGCCCATCAGCACCCGGTTCTTCAGCTGGGTGAAGCCGAGATCGAGGGGCGAGAACATCAGCGGATAGCGGCTGGCGGACATGGGTTTCCTCTCCGGACGGTCACCGGGCTCTTCGGCTCGGCGGTTCGATCTA
>JADBZH010000060.1 GCA_020402585.1 Phenylobacterium sp.
CCAGACATGCTGTGGCTGCGGGATTTCCTCGCGAGATCAGGGGTTTCCTGCCCTGGCCCAGTCCCGACCACCCAGAGACGCAGGGAATTCAAACCGCCCTGAACAGGGAATTTTTCCTAAAGAACAGGGACAACCGCCCGATTGCAGGGAACTCAGCCCAGGGCCTCGAACTCCACCCTCTGGGAGCGCCAGTCGGCGGGCGTCTCCCAGCGGAGCAGGGCCTTCAGGGTCAGGCCCCTCGGTTGGCGGCCTTCCAGGATCCGGGACTGCAGGTCGGGGGCGAGGAAGGCGAGGCGGATGAGGCGGCGCTCGTATGGCCCATCGGGCGCAGACCGAGGCAGGGCCTGCTCGGGACGACCCACGGGACAGCCGCCATGTTGTGCCAGCATCTGGTGAGCCTTGCGAAGCGCCTTGACCATATAGGGATCGGGGCGGTGCGCCTGGACGCCCTCCTGGCCGGGTGGAGGCAGCACCTCGGTCCGGCCGCGGCGGCGGACCCACTGGACCGGCCGGGTGATCCGCAAGGTTTCGTCCGGGGCTCCTCTGACCGACCAGCCGTCAGGCAGGGAGAGGATATCCTCGCCTCCAAGGCACGGGCCCCAAACGAACAGGACGATTGCGCCCGCCTGCACCTCAACCCGGATCAGGCTGTCGAGGTCCGCCACCTCAAGCGCCGCCTGAAGGGTCTCGGCGACGCAGGCCTCGAGGGTTGCGGCTTGGACCCGTCGCACGCAGCCCCGGGATCGCCGCTCTCCCCGCTGCAGGCTGGCGGCGACATAGTAGCGATAGACTTGTCCCTTCGATCCTCGGGTCGAGGTGGGGCTCAGGGGCTCGCCCGCCGCGTTGAAGAGGCGACCGGTCAGGGCCATGGCCTGGGTGCGGCCCCCGGCCGCGCCGCGCCGGACGTGGGCGTCGAGCTGGAGCTGCACCGCCTCAAACGTCTCCCGGCCGATGAGGGCCGGATGGGCGCCCGGGAAGGTCCTGCCCGCATGGGGGATCTCGCCGAGGAAAATGCGGTTGCGCAGGAGGTGGAAAAGACCGCCCCGCCCAAAGGGCTGGCCGCCGCGCGTCTCACCGCGTCGAGAGATGCGGACGGCCGTGCGGACGCCCTCGGCCTCAAGGCGTTCCCGAAGCCGGTGGACCGAGCCCAGTTCGAGGTAAAGGTCAAAGACCCGGCGCACGGTCGCGGCCTCAGCCTCGTCGACCACGAGGGCGCGGGTCACCGGGTCGGTGGGTGCGCTGTAGCCGAGGGGGATTGTTCCGCCCATCCACATGCCCTTGGCCTTGGAGGCGGCGATCTTGTCGCGGATGCGCTCGCCTGTGACCTCGCGCTCGAACTGGGCGAACGACAGGAGGACGTTGAGGGTGAGCCGCCCCATGCTGCTGGTGGTGTTGAAGGCCTGGGTCACCGAGACGAAGGAGACCCCCTTGGCATCGAAGGCTTCCACGATCTTGGCGAAGTCGGCGAGGGACCGGGTGAGCCGGTCGACCTTGTAGACCACCACCACGTCGATGCGCCCCGCGCCGATGTCGGCCAGCAGGCGGGCGAGGGCAGGGCGGTCCATCGATCCGCCGGAGAACCCGCCATCGTCGTAGGTCGCCTTCAGCGCTGACCAGCCCTCGCCGGCCTGGCTTCGCACATAGGCCTCGCAGGCCTCCCTCTGGGCATGGAGGCTGTTGAAGTGCTGGTCGAGGCCCTCCTCCGAGGACTTGCGGGTATAGATGGCGCAGCGCAGCCGGGGCTTCATCGGGGCGTTCCTTCGCGAAGGCCGAAGAACCGGGGTCCGTTGCGCTTCACCCCGGTCATGACCTCGGCCACCTTCGAGAGGCTGGGATAGGTGCGTCCCTCCCACAGGAAGCCCCCGGCGGTCCGGTCGACCTGGTGCAGGGCGCCGCCCCATTCCTTCAGGATCCGCGCGCCCTCGCCCAGCGGTGGGGATGCAGGGGCCGATGCGTCCCTCAGCCGGCGCCGCAGGCCGGCGTCGAGGCCGCCGTGCTCCCCGGCCTGGAGCCTCCAGGCCAGGCACAGGCGCAGGAGTTCCACCGAGCGGGTGGCGGGCGGCTCGCCGAACGCATCCCGCCAGGCCTGCCTCAACCCCTCGAGGTCCAGGCGCGCGAGCGCCCGGACCTCTTCGGTGACGTCGATGTCCCGGCTCATCCCTGGACGATCCGGTAGATGCGGCCCGCGGGCGTCCTCTCGCTGGCGATGGCGAGGCCGCGGCGGGCCTTGAGGGTCCCCGACAGGGCGCCGCGCACCGAGTGGGCCTGCCACCCCGTCGCAGCGACGAGGGTCGGCAGATCCGCGCCCTCCGGCTGGGAGAGGAGGTCGACCAGGATGTCGATCTTGGAGACGCGAGCCGCGGTCTCGGTCGCGGTGGGCTTGGGCTGTCTGGCCATGTTGGCGCTCCGGTCTATGCAGGCGCGCCAGTCGCGCCCGCCACCGGCGCGAGCCCGGAGTGGGCCGGGCCCCCCACTGATGCTTGGGCGCGCGCGGAAGTCCACCCGTCCCGCCGCTTGGAATGTTCATGGAATGTGCTAATGCGCCCGACAGCGCCGATGCTGCTGATTCCGTCAGGGACCCCAGACACACATGGCGATTTCTCAGACGCTCGAGGTGACCTACCGGTCCCTCGACGAGCTCAAGCCGTTTGCCAACAACCCCCGCATCCATCCCCGAAGGCAGATCGATCAGCTGGTCGTGAGCCTCACCACCTTCGGGTTCACCAACCCGATCCTCGTGGACCCGGAGCTCAACATCATCGCCGGCCACGGCCGGCTGCTGGCGGCCCGGCAGATGGGGCTCAGCTCCGTCCCCACCATCGCCCTTCGCGGCATGACGCCGGCGCAGCAGCGGGCCCTGCGGATCGCTGACAACAAGATCATGCTCAACGGGGGATGGGACACCGACCTCCTGCGGATCGAGCTGTCGGAGATCGCCGCCGACATCGCCCTGGAGGACCTGGGCTTCTCCGCTGGCGAGCTGAATGTCGTCCTGTCGGAGGCGAGCGATCCGGACGACGAGGTCGTTCCGGACCTTCCGGCCAAGGCCATCTCCCAGCCCGGAGACATCTGGATCCTGGGGGAGCACCGCATCGGCTGCGGCGACGGGCGGGCCCTTGGGTTCCTGCTCGAGGTCGTCGGTCCCGACACAGCCGTGGACGCAGCCTTCCTCGATCC
>JADBZH010000061.1 GCA_020402585.1 Phenylobacterium sp.
CGCAAGGCCCTGGCGGCCCAGGCCGCGGCCTATGTGGAGCGCCAGCACGAGCTCTACGCCGCCGGCAGCGGCAAGATGCTCCGCGAGGAGATGCTGGCCCGCAAGGCGCTGAACGCCGAGGGCGGCATCGACCCTGTCGACCTGGCCATGATGCAGGCCCTGGTCAAGCGCATGGCCAAGCGCCTGGCCGACCGCTACTCCCGCCGCCGGAACGTCGCCTGGACCGGCCACCTGGACGTCCGGCGCACCCTGCGCAAGTCCATGGGCTATGGCGGCATGCCCTTCGACATCGTCTTCAAGACCAAGAAGGTCGACAAGCCGTCCATCGTCGCCATCTGCGACGTCTCCAAGTCGGTGGCCGCCGCGGCCCAGTTCCTGCTGACCTTCCTCTACTCCCTCAACGAGGTGGTCGACCGCCTGGACGCCTTCGCCTTCTCGGGGCGGCTGATCAGCGTGAACCAGGTGCTCGACGACCACCCCGTGGAGACCGCCATCTTCGAGGTGCTCAAGCAGATCGGCTTCCAGCAGACCGACTATGGACGGGCCCTGGAGGACTTCGCCGACAAGCACCTGGACCGGATCGACCGGCACACCACGGTGATCATCCTGGGCGACGCACGGACGAACTACGCCAATCCCCGCCTCGACATCCTGGCGACGATCCAGCAGCGCTCACGCGCCGTGATCTGGCTGAACCCGGAGCCCGACAGCTACTGGAGCCAGGGCGACAGCGTGATGAACCGCTATGAGCGGTTCTGCCACGTGGCCAAGACCTGCAATACGCTCGAGCAGCTCGAGCGCATCATCGAGGACGTCCTGCGGACCTACATCCCGCGCTGAGCGGGAGGTCAGCCCGCAGCGAGCAGGGCCGGGTCCACAGGCAGGCGGCGCACCCTCTTGCCGGTCGCCGCGAAGATGGCGTTGCAGAGGGCCGGCGGAGCGGGCGGGAGAGCCGGCTCACCCAGCCCTGTCGGCGGGTTATCCGAGAGGACGAAGTGGACGTCCACCGGCGGGGCCTCGTTGATGCGCATCAGGCGATAGCTGTCGAAGTTGCCCTGGACGACCGCACCGTTCTCGAGGGTGATCTCCTGGGTGAGGGCGCCGGACAGGCCATCGAGGACAGAACCCTGGACCTGCTGGATTGCGCCTGAGGGATTGACGATCTGGCGGCCGACATCGCCCGCCACCCACACCTTCTCGACCTTGATCTGGCCATCGTCGGCCACGCGCACCTGCACCACCTGGGCGAAGTATCCCATGTGGCTGAAGTGGAAGGCGACGCCCTGCCCCTGGCGCGGCGCCATCTTGGTCCGCCCCCAGCCGGAGACCTCGGCCACCTTATTCAGGACGCCGCGCATGCGCGCCGCGTCGTAGCCATCGCGTCCGGGGGTCCCGACCAGACCAAAGTCGCCCAGAAGCTTCAGGCGGAAGTCCACCGGGTCGGCGCCTGCGGCGTGAGCCAGTTCGTCGATGAAGCCCTGCACCGCAAAGGAGATGGCGTTTGAGCCGGGTGCCCTGAGCGGCCCCGTCGGAACCGAAATGGGCAGGACGGAGAGGTTGTACCGGAAGTTGGGCGTGAACCGGGCGGGGAACTCCGTCGCCGCCATGCCGGCCGACCTGCCGGGCTGACCCTCCGCGGATCCGGGGGTGATGAAATGGTCCTCCCAGGCGACAATGCGCCCCTGGGCGTCGAGGCCGCCCTTGAAGCGATGCCAACCCGCCGGGCGGTAGAAGCCATGGCGCATGTCGTCTTCGCGGGTCCAGATCAGCTTGACCGGCGCCCCGGCCTCGCGGGCGATCCAGGCCGCCTCGACCATGTACTCGTTGGACAACCGACGTCCGAAGCCGCCTCCGGCGCGGATGATGTGGACGGTGATGTCTTCGGGCTTCAGGCCCAGGGTCTTGGCGACCAGCTGGCGGCCAGGCTCCGGATTCTGCGTGGGCGCCCAGATCTCCATCTTCCCGTTCTGGAACCGGGCGGTGCAGTTCTGGGGTTCCAGGTTGGCGTGCGAGATGTAGGGATAGGCGTACTCGGCCTCGATCGTCTTTGCGGCCGACTTCAGGGCGGCGTCGACATCGCCATCATGCCGGACCACCTTGTCGGTGGCGAAGCGCGCGGAACCTGTCGCCATCTCCTCGAACCCGCGGCTGGACATCTGGCTCGCCTCGGAGGCCTTCCAGCGAGTGTTCAGCTTCTCGCGCCCCTTGAGGGCCCGCCACCAGCTGTCCGCCACGACGGCGACGCCGGGGGCAAGCGCTTCCAGACCGCCGGAGCCCTCGACCACAAAGGCCTTGCGCACGCCCTTCATCGCCCGGGCGGCGTCCAGGTCAGCCGACTCCACGCCCGCTCCGAAGACCGGGGCCTTCTCAAAGGTGGCGAACAACATGCCGGGCAGGACGACGTCGATGCCGAACAGGGGCTTGCCCGTAACGATGGCGGGCGTATCCACCTGCGGGGTGAACCGGCCGACGATGCGGTAGTCTGCGGGTTCCTTGAGCTTCAGCGTCCGGGGGTCCGGCGCAGGCAGGGCCGCCGCGGCGGATGCGAGGGAACCGTAATCCGCAGACCGGCCCGAAGCCTTGTGGACCACCCGGCCCGGCTCGGTGGTGCAGGCCGAGGCCTCCACGCCCCAGGACTTGGCGGCGGCGGCGATCAGCAGGGCCCGGGCCGTCGCGCCGACCCTGCGCAACTCATCCCAGTGCAGGGGAATCGAAAGGGATCCGCCCGCGAACTGCCGGCCAAAGAGCGCCGGATCGGAAACCGCCTGCAGGGTGCGGACCTTGTTCCAGTCCGCGTCCATCTCCTCGGCGATGATCATCGGCATGGAGGTCTTCACCCCCTGCCCCACCTCGGGATTCTTGCTGACCACCTCGACCCAGCCGTCCGGCTTGACGGTGACATAGGTGTTGAGACGGGCAGGAGCCGCCTGCGCGGCCTCGCCCTTGCCAGCCAGGGAAAAGCCGAGAACCAGGCCGCCGCCCCCGGCGGCCAGGAGTATCGCCTCGCGCCGTGAAGCGCCGGTCTGTGCGCCGTCCGCCATGGTCAGGCCTCCTCGGGCTGGCCGGAGGCCCTGCGCACGGCGGCGCGGATCCGGTTGTAGGTGGCGCAGCGGCAGATATTCCCCGCCATGGCCGCATCGATCTCCTCGGCATTGGGCCGGGGGTTGGCGACCAGCAGGGCCGTGGCGGACATGATCTGGCCGGGCTGGCAGTATCCGCACTGGGCGACGTCCAGTTCGGACCAGGCCTTCTGGACCCGGGCGCCGACCTCGCTGTCGCCGATCGCCTCAATGGTCGTCACCCGACCCTTGCCGACCGCCTCGATGGGAAGGGCGCAGGCGCGGACGGGAGCGCCATCGATATGAACCGTACACGCCCCGCATTGGGCGATCCCGCAGCCGAACTTGGGGCCAAGAATGCCGAGAGTGTCCCGAAGGACCCAGAGCAGGGGTGTGTCAGGTTCGACGTCGACCCGCCGTGTCCGACCGTTGACGCTCAGGGTGTAGGCCATGCCCGCGCTCCGTGTTCTCCCTTTCACAGATGTAGTCTGCGCGGGAGGCGGGCGCCAGACGCCCGGCTATCGAATTACGACGACGTGGTCGGGCAGTTCATTGGGATTGTCGCCATCGCGGGGCGGGAAGTGCTCCGCGAGCACGCCGCCGCAGATCTCGACGGCGGCCTCGAACCCCTCGACAGCCCTGCCCGCCTTCACGCCTGCGATCAGTTGCGACATGGCCTCGTCCCAGATCCCGGGGTCCACCCGGGAGGCGACGCCCTCGTCGGCGATGAGCTCGGCCATCCTCTCCCACTCGGAGACGAAGATGAGCACGCCGGTCCGCTCCCGGGTCGCCTGGAGGTTCTTGGACAGGAACTGTTCATAGGCCCGACGCCGGACACGGTCGCGCTTCAGGCTGGCGGGGGTCAGGAGGCGGCGCACCGGCGGCAGCCACGCCAGCATCAGGACCAGGAGGAACAGGAAGACCTGCAGCAGGATCACGCCCAGCACCGCCTCCCGGGCCGCGACGCCGGCGGCGGCCCCCACCGCCGCTGCGGTCCAGCCGCCCTGGATCAGGCCGGGTACAGTGACATGGATGCCCCCTGCCAGGAGCAGGACTGGCGCCGCCAGGGCCGCAAAGGCCGCCACGGCGAGGGGCGTCTCCCGGTATTCGCCGCAGTCCGGTGCGACGATGCAGTAGATCTCTCCACGGGTGGCCGCCTCGGCCCGGGCCACGGCGGCCTCAACGCGCTCGCGTTCGACGTCCGTCAGCATGTCACCAGCTCCCCGAAGATCCGCCGCCGCCAAAGCCGCCGCCGCCGCCGCCGAAACCCCCGCCAAAACCGCCACCGCCACGCCCCCATCCGCCCAACGGCGGCAGGATCACCGGGCCGCCCAGCCCGGCGCGCCGGAAAGCCCGGGCTGACCGGCCGCCGCCACGCATGACCGTCGCCAGGACCCAGAAGATGATGACCAGGACAATCAGCGTGACGAGGGGAGAGCCCCCGCCCTTCTGGGCGGCCGTCTCGGCGTTCTTGACGTTCGCCCGCGCCTCGCCCTCCGGCAGGGCCAGTTGGTCGGCGAGGGCCGCAGCGCCCGCAAGGATGCCGCTCTCCATGTCGCCCCGGCGAAAGGCGGGCACGATCTGGGTCTGGATGATGACGGAGCTGAGGCTGTCGGTGAGCACAGGCTCAAGCCCGTAGCCGACCTCCACCCGGACCTTGCGGTCGTTGGGGGCGACGATGAGCAGCACCCCGTCGTCGCGCTTGGCGTCGCCGATCCCCCAGGTGCGCCCCAGCTGGTAGCCGTAATCCTCGATGGGATAGCCCTGGAGGTCCGGGATGGTGGCGACCACCATCTGCCGACCCGTGGAGTCCTCCAGAGCCTTGAGACGCGCCTCCAGCGCCTGTTCGGCTTGCGGCGACAGAAGATTGGCCTCGTCCACCACCCGGCCGGTCAGGCGCGGGAAGGTGGGCGCAGCCAGGGCCGCGCCGGCGACGGCGACAAGGGCCAGGATCGCGACGAAGAGCGGTCCTGGACCCTGGCGCAGGATCATTGGGCGGGCGTGGCCGCGGGCGCCTGAGGCGCCGGTTCGGCCGGGGCGAAGCTCACCGTGGGCGCCGCCTGGGCCGCCTCGTTCGCAGCGAACAGCTGCATCGGCTTGGAGTTGCGGTGCACCACCGTCCAGAAGGAGTTCGGGAAGGTCTTGAACTCGAGATTGTAGGTCCGAACGGCCTCGTTGTAGTCGCGGCGGGCGATGGCGATGCGGTTCTCCGTGCCCTCAAGCTGCGACTGCAGGGCCAGGAAGTTCTGGTTGGACTTCAGGTCGGGATAGCGCTCCTGGATCATCATCAGCCGCCCCAGCACCCCGGACAGCCGGTCCTGGGCGGCGGCGAACTGCTGGAACTTAGCCGGGTCGGTCAGGGTCTCCGCATCGATCTTGACCTGGGTGGCCGAGGCGCGCGCCTCCGTCACCTCGGTGAGGACGTTCCGTTCCTGGGCGGCGAAGCCCTTCACCGTCTCGACAAGGTTCGGGATCAGGTCCGCCCGGCGCTGGTACTGATTCTGAACCTCCGCCCACTGGGCCTTGGCCGTCTCCTCCTTGGTGGGAATGGCGTTGACGCCGCAGGCGGCGAGAACGAGGGGCGCGGCGACCACGAGGAGAAGTCGCGAGAGAGTCTTGCGGGAGAAGGTCACGTCGGAAGCTCCGGTCCGGTCGCCGCGCGGTCGCGGCCAGGGCCGGAAGATGGTCCCGATCCGGAGTTTCCGCAACGTCCGGTCACGACCGGAGGCGGCCGCCCCGGCTCAGGGCCTTCGTGAGGCGGCGGTCTCCTCCCGGATCCGGGTGAACTCCGAACCCGGCCGCCAGTCCGGCCAGACGCCGACGCGGGCCAGGCGCCGCGTCATGTCCACCACGAGGTCGACATCGGCCGCTGCGCCCCGCAGGTCCCAGTCCGGGCTCCAGGCGTCGCAGGTCTTGTGATAGCAGTCGTCCGTATAGCGGGTGACCCAGGCGTCGCCGGCGGCCCGCCCGCCCTCCACAAGGTCGGCGCCGCCGCCCAGCCCCATCAGCAGCAGCGCAGGCACCCCGCGGCGGGCGAGGCTGAAGTGGTCGGCCCGGAAGAACAGGGCCCGCTCAGGCTTGGCGTCCGGCGTCACCGTCCGCTTCTGACCGCGCGCGGCTTCGGCCAGGAAGTCATCCAGCTCGGACTGTCCGGCGCCGACAAGCACGACATCGCGCGAGGGTCCCGCGGTCTGCAGGATATCCAGGGTCAGGTTGGCCGCCATCTTGCCCAGCGGCGTGGTCGGGCGCACGCCAAAGGTTTCCGAGCCCAGGAGGCCGCGCTCCTCGGCCGTCCAGAGGGCGAAGAGCACCGACCGCTCCAGGCGTCGTCCAGCCTTGAGCAGGCGCGCCGCCTCCAGCACCCCGGCCACGCCCAGGGCGTCGTCGACCGCGCCGGGCCGGATGCGCCGCCCCTGGGCGTCAGCCGGTCCCTCGCCATAGGCGTCCCAGTGGGCGGCGATCATGACGCTTTCGTCCGGTCGCTTCCGGCCCGGAAGCCGGGCGATCACATTGCGGCTCTCGAACCGGCTGAAGCTCACCGCGACCGAGGCCGAGAAGGCCAGGTTCTTCATCTGCACGGGACGGAAGTCGGACGAGCGGGCCTGGCGGCGCAGGGCTTCCAGGTCGAGGCCGGCGGCGGCGAACAACCGGGTCGAGGCCTCGGCCGTGAGCCACCCCTGCAGGGGCAGGCGCTCAGCTGACGGCTTCGCCCGCGCAAGGTCATAGCCCTCGCCCCCCGAGGCCAGCACGGTCGACCATCCATAACCGGCGCCCTCGGTCTGGTGGATGATCAGGGCGGCCACGGCGCCGCGTCGGACCGCCTCCTCGAACTTGTAGGTCCAGCGGGCGTAGTAGGTGGCCGCCCGGCCGCCGAACCGGCCGGCGACGGGGTCGGCGGCGGCGGCCTCGAAGTCCGGGTCGTTGATCAGAAAGACGGCGACCTTTCCCTTCAGGTCGACACCCTTGAAGTCGTCCCAGCCGCGTTCCGGGGCGTTCACGCCATATCCGACAAACACCATGGGGGCGGACTCGATCGTCACGCGGTCCACGGGAAGGAGGGAGATCACCGATATGTCCCGGCCCGGCGCCAGCACGGTCTCGCCCTTCGGCCCAGTGACCGCGTAGCGGCCGTCGGCTCCCAGCTGGGTCCGGATCATCGGGACGGGCTGGAAGAAGGTTCCCGCCTCTCCCGCGGGCTCAAGGCCCAGGTCGCGGAAGGCGCGCTCCAGATAGGCGACGGTCAGGGCCTCGCCCGGGGTCCCCGGCGCACGGCCGCCATAGGCGTCGGAGGCAAGCTCCCGGGTGATGGCCGACAGGCGCGCCGGATCGGTGCGGTCAGCAGAGGCGGCGGGGGACGCCGCCAGCAGGGCGGCGAAGAGGGGCGGGACCAGTCGGAGGGCGTTCAGCATGCCTCCAAGTCTCGGGCCTTGGCCCGGGACTGGCAAGCGGGAGTCAGGCGGCCCGGTCTCTGCGACTGCGACGCCAGACGCGCCAGAGATAGGCGGCCAGGAGGAGGCCGAGAAGGATCTCCGTCACCGGGTCCAGCCAGGCCGCGACCTGCTCGTGACGGGAGGCCAGGAGAACCCCCGCCATGGTCAGGGCCAGGGTCCAGAGGAAGGTCCCGGCGGTCGTCCAGGCCAGAAAGACTCCCCAGGGCATGCGCAGGACGCCCGCCGGCAGGGAGATCAGGGTCCGGATGCCCGGCGCCAGGCGACCCAGGAAGACCGCCAGCCCGCCCCAGCGCCGGAAGAAGGCCTGCGCGCGGTCCAGGTCGCTGACCTCGAGGGCCAGCCATCGACCGTACCGGTCGACCCACCGCCTGAGCCCCGCCTCCGGGATCCTCCGGCCGACACCCTTCCAGAACGCCGCGCCCGCCACGGCGCCCAGGGTGGCGGCGAGGATGACGCCGGCCAGCGGCAGGTCGCCCCGGGCCGCGGCGTAGCCCGCCAGGGGCAGGATCACCTCGGACGGAATGGGGGGAAACAGGTTCTCGGCGAACATCAGGGCGGCCACGCCCAGGAGACCGCCGGTGGCGATGATTGTCAGAATGAGCTCAGCCACTATCGCCTCCGGATTGGGCTCGAAGTTGGGGTGCGCCGCCGGGGAGTCAATGCGGGTGCGGGATCTCGGTGAGGGCGGCTGGCGCCAGGGTCACCGGCGCCGCCGGCGGCGGTGGTCGCTGTCGGATCGGTTCTCCCTTGAGCCACATCCAGAGGGCCTCCCAGTGGATGGCGGCCAGGACCCCCAGGCTGGTCATGGGGCGCTCGAGCCAGACCGCCAGGAGGTTGGCGTCGGTCATCTCGCGCCGCTCTCCGGCGAAGGCGGCGGTGAGGATGCGCCCCTCGGCGTCGGAGACGTCGATGGACACCGCGACCCGTTCGCCAGGCGGCTGGATCCGGAAGGCGTAGGTCAGATCCATGTCCATGAAGGGCGAGACATAGAAGCCCTTGTCGATGGATTGGGTCAGGACATCCCCGCCCTGCGGCGCGGCGGGGATGAGGTAGCTGTGGCTTTCGCCAAAGGTGTTGCGGACCTCGTAAAGGACCGCCGAGAGCGCACCGTCCCGCCGGTGCAGGAACCAGACGGTGAGGGGATTGAAGACCCCGCCCAGGATCCTCGGCATGGCCAGCAGGCGGATGGGGCCCCCGCCCTCGAGGCCGGCGTCCGCGAGTATCGCCTCCGCCTGGGCCCGAAGATCGCGGCCGGAATGGTCCAGATGGTCCCTGGGCGAAAAGCCGGTCAGGGCGAAACGGCCGACAGCGAAACGCTTCAGCCGAGTGTCGAGGCTCACAAGCTCGTCCAGGTCCAGCAGCAGCATGAAGATTCGATACCGCAGCCTGTGCGGCCGCGGCCGCAGCCTGGCGTGGGTGACGACCCCGGCGTAGATGCCCGAGGCGGTCACGGCGCTCAGGCCCCCGCCGCCGAGGCGGGCAGATGGATCCGGCCAGACTCGTTGGCGACCGTCCATGGCCGGCGCGGCGCCCCCATCGCCTCGGCTGCAGCCAGGCCCGACTGCAGCGCATCCTCATGGAAGCCGTGCCCGAAGTAGGAGCCGCAGAACCAGGTCCGACGCACGCCCTGCAGGGACCAGAGGCGCCTCTGCGCCTCGATGGCGGCGGCGTCATAGAGGGGATGCTCGTAGGGGATCTCGGCGATCAGGCTCTCGGGCCGGAAATCCTCCGGGGGATTCAGGGTCACAAAGAGGTCGCCCGCGCCCTTGAGGCTCTGCAGGTAGGTCATCCAGTAGGTCACCGGGCCTTCACCAGGGCTGTCACGGCGGCCAATATGGTTCCAGGCGGTCCAGGCCGACCTCCGCCGGGGCATCAGGGCGGGATCGCGGTGCAGCATCACCCTGTTCTTCGCGTACCGGAACGCGCCGAGCAGGGCGGACTCCTCCGGCGTCGGGTCCTCGAGCAGGGCCAGGGCCGTATCCCCGTGCACGGCCAGAACCGCTTCGTCGAAGTCCAGGGTGGCGCCATCCGCCAACCGGACCCGAACGCCGGTCTCCGTTCGGGACAGGCCCGCCACACGGACACCGGTGCGGAAGTCGGCCCGGACGGCCTCCACTAGCTTGCGGACATAGGACCGGCTGCCGCCCGTCACCGTCCGCCAGAGTCCCCGGCCGGAGACGCTCATCATCCCGTGGTTGAGGAAGAAGCGGATCAGGGAGGCGGCGGGATAGTCGCCGATGCGGTCCAGGGGGGTCGACCAGATGGCCGCCGCCATGGGCAGGAGGTGGTCGTCCCGGAAGGCGGGGCCAAATCGGCCATGCTCAAGATAGGCGTCGACGGAGGTCCCCGAGCCCTCCAGCCGCCGCAGGTCATCCGGCGCCCGCCTGTAGAAGCGCAGAATGTCAGCGATCATGCGCCAGAATCGCGGGCGGAGCAGGTTGCGCTTCTGGGCGATGAGGGCGTTGGAGGAGTACTCCAGGTCACCCCCGTCCAGGGAGACTGACAGGCCCATGTCCGCCGGCTGGCTGGCCACTCCGAGATGGTCCAGCAGGGCGGTGAAGTTCGGGTAGTTGTCCTCGTTGTAGACGATGAAGCCGGTGTCCACGGGCGTGTCTCCGCCCGGCCCCGGCGCGTCGAGGGTGTTGGCATGGCCGCCGAGCCGGCCCTCCGTCTCCAGGACCGTGACCTCCGCCACCTCGCCAAGGCGCCAGGCGGCGGACAGTCCGGCGACGCCGGCTCCGATCACGACAATCCGGCGGGCGGGCGGGGCGTCAGGCGTGACGTCGGGCAAGGGAGATCTCCTGATGGCCGGTCGGGCGATTCCGGCGGCCCCATTGACCCCAGAGGCCGGGGGGATGCAAGGGGCGGACCGCCAAGAGGGGACTGGTCGTCGCCTCCGGTCTGGTGCAGCGTGTCGCTCTCAACTTCCGGAGGTTTCACCATGCGATGGGTTCTGACCTGGTTGGGCGTCGGCGGTGCGTTCGGGATCCTGGATGCGCTTTGGCTGACGCAGATGTTCGAGCGCCTTTACAAGCCCGCCCTGGGGCCGCTGATGGCGCCGGGCCTGAGGCTGGATGCGGCGGTCGCCTTCTACCTGATGTACGTGACTGGCCTCGTCCTCCTGGCGGTTCGCCCGACCGTCCTGGCGGGGGGCGGGGTCCGGGCCGCAGCGCTGCGAGGCGCCAGCCTGGGGGCCTTCGCCTATGCGACCTACGACTTGACCAACCTGGCGACCCTGGCGGGCTGGCCGGTGCATGTGAGCGTGATCGACATCGCCTGGGGAACCTTCGCTTCCGCCACGGCCTCGGCCGCCGGCGCCCTGGCCTGGAGCCGGTCGGCCCCCCGGGAGGGCTGACGGCGGTCGGGCGCCGGTTGTCGGCGACGGCGGCGGCTGTCTATTGTGCGGACGGCAGGCCGGGCGCGTCCGGTCCGGGGTCTGTTCCGGCCCCGCTCGCCTGACCGGCGACGGCGATATTGAGATTTGAGTTCGGAGCGACCACCCCAGAATGTGGAGCTCCAGGGAGGAATTTGAATGAACGATCTTCTGGATCCCGAGTTCGTGGCGCGCCTGGAGGCCGCCGGTCAGGTGGGCATGACCACCGCCTGCTGGGCGGCCCGTCACCCTGGCAAGGTCGCGGTCTACGATCCCGACGGAACGCCCCACACCTTCGCCAAGGTCAACGCCAACGCCAACAAGCTGGCCCGGCTGCTCCGCGCCCGCGGGCTCAAGGCGGGCGACTCCCTCGCCCTGGTCTGCTCGAACCGCGCCGAGTTCGTTGAGGCCCTGGCCGCCACCCTGCGGACGGGCATCCGGATCACCCCCGTCAACTGGCACCTGACCGCCGACGAGATCGCCTACATCATCCGGGACTGCGAGGCCAAAGCCCTGGTCGCCGACGCCCGGGTGGCGGCTGCGGGCCCGGCCGCCGCCGAGTGTCCCGACCTTGTCGTCAAGCTGGCCGCCGCCGGACAGATCGACGGTTTCGACGACTACCAGGTCGCCCTGGACGCCTTCGACGGAAGCGACATCGACGATCCCGTCCTCGGCAACGCCATGATGTACACCTCCGGCACCACCGGACGGCCCAAGGGGGTGCACCGCCCCGTTCCCGTCGTGACCCCCCCGGCCATGTACCTGATGCGCGGCTACGACACCGAGACCTCGGTGCAGCTCTGCGCCGGCCCGGCCTACCACGCCGCGCCCCTGGCCTTCGACGTCCGCGCCGCCATGGGCGCCGGCGCGCCGCTGGTCTTCATCGACAAGTGGGACTCCGAGCACGTCCTGAAGTCGATCCACGACCTGAAGGTGACCCACCTTCACCTGGTGCCGATCATGTTCCAGCGGCTGCTGGCCCTGCCCGCCGAGGTGAAGGCGCGCTATCCGGTCGACCATGTGAGGTACATCGTCCACGGCGCCGCGCCCTGCCCGCCCGAGGTCAAGCACGCCATGATCGAGTGGTTCGGGCCCATCCTGTCCGAGTACTACGCCGGATCAGAGGGGGGCGCCGGCTTCGCGATCGATTCCCACGAATGGCTCAGAAAGCCCGGCAGCGTCGGCAAGCGGCCTGCCCTCCTGCAGGTCCGGATCCTGGACGAGAACGGCAAGGACCTGCCCAACGGCCAGGCCGGCGGCATCTACCACCAGCTGCCCCCGGGCGGCGGCTTCACCTATTACAAGGACGAGGCCAAGACCAACGCCAGCCGGGTGGATGGCTTCTTCACCATGGGCGACGTCGGCTATTTCGACGAGGACGACTACCTCTTCCTGACGGGCCGCAGCGCCGAGACCATCATCTCCGGCGGGGTGAACATCTACCCCCAGGAGGTCGACAACGAACTGATCAAGCACGACGCCGTCGCCGACTCCGCCACGGTGGGCGCGCCCCACGACGAGTGGGGCGAGCAGGTCAAGGCCGTGATCCTGCTCAAGCCCGGCTACACGCCCTCGGACGCCCTGGCCCAGGAGATCCTCGACTTCGGCCGGCGCACCCTGCCGTCATTCAAGGTTCCCCGCAGCCTGGACTTCGTCACCGACCTGCCCCGGTCGGCGGCCGGCAAGATCCAGCGCAACAAGGTCCGGGCGCCCTACTGGGAAGGCCGCGCCAAGCAGATCTGACCGCGGCTCGGCCATCGGGCGGCGAAACGATGCGAAAACAAGCGTGTCTGGCGATTGCGGCCGGGCGCCCTTAAGAAGCGCCCGCCTTTTTCCCGTTCGGGGTGCGTCATGCCGATTCCCTTCATCGACCTCCAGGCCCAGCGCCAGCGCCTCGGCCAGCCCCTCGAGGACGCCATCCTCAAGGTCGTCCGCTCGGGCGCCTGGATCATGGGCCCTGAGATCGCCGAGCTGGAAAAGGCCCTTGGCGAGTTTGGCGAGGCGCCCTTCGTCCTGTCCTGCGGATCGGGCACCGAGGCCCTGCAACTGCCCCTGATGGCCTGGGGGATCGGTCCCGGCGACGCGGTCTTCTGCCCCTCCTTCAGCTTCGCCGCGACGGCCGAGGTCATGCCCCTGGTCGGCGCCTCTCCGGTCTTCGTGGATGTCCGGCCGGACACCTTCACCCTGGATCCGGAACGCCTGGAGGCGGCCATCCAGGCCGTGAAGGCCGAGGGTGTCCTGACCCCCCGCGCGATCATGGCGGTCTGCCTGTTCGGCCAGCCCGCCGACTATCCCGCCCTGGCGGAGATCGCCCGCCGTCACGGGCTGAAGCTGATCGCCGACTCGGCCCAGGGCTTCGGCTGCACCCTGGACGGCCATCACCCCATCCACTGGGCCGACGTGGCCACCACCTCCTTCTTCCCGGCCAAGCCCCTGGGCGCCTATGGCGACGGCGGGGCGGTGCTGAGCAAGGACGCGCGCCTGCACGACCTGCTGGTCAGCCTCCGGGTGCACGGCCAGGCGGTGAAGTCCGACATCGAGGGCCGGACCTTCGAGCACGACCCCAAGTACCTGAACATGCGGGTGGGCATGAACAGCCGGATGGACACCCTCCAGGCCGCTATCCTCCTGCAGAAGCTGACCATATTCGCCGACGAGATCGAGGCCCGGAACCGGGTGGCCGACCGCTATGCCGCAGGGCTTTCAGGCTTGGTGGAGACCCCTGTGGTCATCCCTGGCGGCCGCAGCACCTGGGCCCAGTACACGGTGAAATGCGCGGACCGCGACGGCCTGGCCGCCCACCTCAAGGCTGCCGAGGTCCCGACCGCGGTCTACTACCCCATCCCGATCCACCGGCAGGGGGTCTATGCCGGCTATCCCGCTCCGGGGGGCCTGCCCGTAACCGACGCCCTGTCCGGCCAGGTCCTGAGCCTGCCCATGCACCCCTACCTGGCGCCCGACGTCCAGGACCAGGTGATCGCGGCGGTGCGGGGGTTCTTCGGGGGCTAGCCGCCAGGCGACATGGCCGCGGCGCGGCCGGCACTCCGCCGTCAGCGCAGGCGGGACATGATCTCGTAGGCGATCCGTGAGCCTACGGCCTGCGGCGTATCCTGGATCGTCTGGGTCCGCTTCTCGAATCCAGCGCCGTTGACCGCCACCCATCGGGCCTCGCCCTTGGGGGCTTCGCCCCGCGTGACGAACTGGACTCGGACGGTGGACGATTTCAGGTCCGTGACCCGAACCATGAACGCCACGCCGGTGGGAGAGGCCGGATCCGGGTCGGGAAGGACTTCGACAAGGTACCGCACGCCCTGGGCGAGGGCGAGGGACTCCAGCTGCTGGACGTCCAGCCGGGCGTCGCGGGATTTGGAGGTTCCGATCTTGCGAATCAGGGCTTCCCGGCTGACCAGGCGGACGCTGGCGGACAGGAGGGCGGACGAAATGCCCGACTCCACCTGGTTGCCATAGGCAGGATCGGCGACCGCGTACCGGGAATCCGTGACTCGCTCCTGGAACTGGCGCTGCTCAGAGACGCCGGCGACGCCGGCGCTGGTGCTGGTCGCCCCGATGACAGCCCCCTCCTGGCTGGACCGTCCCCTGCGGTCAACACCGGATGCCGAGGCGCCGACGACGGTCACGGAGTCCGCCCGGGCCGCCCCGATCGCCGCCGAGGTCTGAACATCGGCGTACTGGCTGGCGCCGTCCTCGATCAGCTGCCGGTTCCAGAAGAGAAGGATCGGCGGCCGGCCCGCCGCGGCGTACCAGCGCGTGAATCCCGCCGCCGCAGAGGCGTCCGCCGCCCCGCTCACAACGGCGCGGGGCGACGCGTTCACGGAGGGCATGTCCTCACGGTAGACCACGCCGCCCGGCTCCGGACGCAGCTGGGCATGGCCAGGGGCGGTGACGGCGAGGGCGAAGGCGGCGGCCAGGAACAGGATCCGGTGGCGCATGGCGGTCTCCGATAAGAGGGGGGAAACGCCTATTGGGCGCCCCGGACCTCGACATAGTACTGGGCGGAATTCAGGCGGGTTGAGCTCTGCTCGAAGGTGACCATGGACTGCGGCTGGACGAAGTAGCGCGACCAGGACTGGGCCGGGTCCGAAGGCATGCCGGAGGCATCGTACCAGGAGGCCCGCACCTCGAGGGGGATCGCGGACTTCGTCTTGTTCCGGATCTGGACGGTGATCTTGCGGAACCCGGTCGGGGTCTGGCCGACGAAGACGCCCTCGACATCCAGGACGCTTGAGACCCGGGTTCCCTGCACGTCCAGGTAGCGCGCGAGCGAGGAGTCGATCACCCGGACGGTGTTGAGGGTCGGGCTGACATTGTTCTGGTTGTCGATGCGCACCCCGCCCTCCGGGCCGGAGGTGGTCTCACACGCCTGTAGGCCCAGGGCGCCTGCGAAGAGGGCGGTGGCGAAGGCGAGGCGCTTCAGGGAGGACGTCTTGGTCATGGGCGGGTTCCGTCTGGAAGTCGGTTTCAATGGGCTCGGACGAGGCAAAGGGTCTTGCGATTGGGATCGGTCTCGCAGCGAAGGGGCTTCTCGGCGCCCTCAAGAGGGGTCCCAGACTTCAGAAAACGCGCCGTCAGGGGCGGGGTTGGCACACCCCCTGCCAGGGTGAAGACGTGGACCGTGTCGGGCAGGGATGACCAAGTCCGCACGTCCGCCTGCGGCTTGGTGCTTGAGGAAACGATCAGGAGCACGCCCGACACGGCGCCAACCGCGGCCATGGCGTCACCAAACTGGCCGCCGGCGTCGAGGGCGGCGCCCACCGAAGACAGGGTGACGGAGGTGTCCGCGAGGAAGGAGCCGACGCCTCCGGTGGTCGCCTTGAACTGGGCCTTGCCCTGCAGGATCTTGTCGATCTCGCGACCGCCGCGGGTCGAGGCCTGGTAGTAGATATCCTCGATCGGATACGCCTGCATGGCGGCGGCGCCATTGACGACCTGGACCTGGTTCTCGCCGATCGGCTTGCCCCGTCGGTAGACGAAGTAGCTGTGGCTCGCGCCATCGCCGAGCTTCCGCGGGGCAAGACCGGTCTCGGCGAAGACAAGGGTGTCGTCCTTCTCCGCGAAGCCGCCAAAGTCAGGTCTTAGCCGCTTGAGCTGGGCAAGGGCCTCCTGTGAGAGGTCGAGGTCCCGGTTGAGATGGCTGGCCCAGGCTTCGAGGAAGACCAGGGCGGCGAAGTCCGAACGGTTCTGATCCTCTTCGGCGAAGGCGTCCTGCAGCTGGCCCCGCCGGAAGGCCGCACGGGCGTTCTCATAATCCCCGTCCCGCAGAAAGATCAGTCCGCGGTAAAGGAAGACCATGGCCCGCTCGTAGGGCTCGCCCTTGAAGTCCTTGGAACCCTCATCGTACCAGAGCCTCCGGGCCTTTGCGGCGGACTCGCTGTCCGAGAACACCGCGTCGATCCGCTGGATGGCGTCATCAAGGGCGGACTTCGCCAGGGCGTAGTCGCCCCGCCAGAAGGCGCGCGCGCCGATTTCCATCTGGTTCAGGACCCAGTTGGTCGGACGATCGGACTCCAAGCGTTCGACGAAGGGTTCGGGGCCCGCGTCGTAGGGAAGCGGCGGCAGGCTCGACGGGGGTGCGGCGAAGGCGCCACCAGCTAAGGCCAGACCGCCGAGGAGAACGCAGAGGGCGGGCTTGGGCATCGACGTAACCTAGCGGTAGACCACGTCGTCGCGGTTCTCTTTCTTGAACTCGTAGAGGTTCGACCAGATGATCTCGCCGTACTCCATGTCGAGGAGCTCGAAGGTGTACTGCGAGAACCGCGACTTGGTTCCAGACCGCGTGTCGATGGCGTCCCGCGTCCCGATCCGGCCGACCAGGCGATAGTCCGCACCAGCCTGGGCGCGGGTGCGGCCGGTGGTCCCGACATCCACCTTGCCGGCGTCCTTGAGCTCACGCTCCTCCTCTACGGCGCCGGCGTATTCCCTGCCGACGAAGCGCATACGCCCCTGGGCCGAACGGATCAGGTTCACCCGGATCCGGTCTGTGATCAGGGCCTTGTCGATGATCTCGGAACTCTCGTTCCGGAAGTACTTGGGGTCGACGATGATTCGGGGCGGGGTCGGCCGGTTCATAAGTTCCGGTACGCTGAGCAGGTCCCGCACCATGGCGTCACTCATGGAGACAATGTCCTGGCTCTCGGTGCCGACACCTTTCACCCCGTCCGGCGACGTGGTGTCCCTATAGACGGTGTCGGATCCCTTGGCCTTGCGGGGTGCGGCGTCCGCCGCCGCCCCGCTCAGGACGATGAGAACGCCGACAGCGGCGGTGAGAAGTGTGTTCTTCATTAGGCGCCTCGGCGACGTATCGGTTTGAAAGGTGTCTGCGTCCGGCCTACCTGCCGGCGGAGGCGGCTTGCAGCGCTGGAGCATAGACAGTCTGGAGTTCTGGATAGAGAGCGTAGGTCGCTTCCAGAATCTTTTGGTATTCCGGGTTCGAGGAGTAATTCACGTACATGTAGACCGCCATGTCCGGGAGCGAGTCGAAGGACAGGTCTGACGTCTCGCGAATGAATTCCTCACCGCCGATTGCGCTGAGCGCAATGGATTGGCCGATGGCCGCGCCGGCTCTCTGGCCGAGGAAGCCGCCGACAAAGGGCACGCTCTCCAGGGCCTTCTGGCCGGCGTAGGCGCCCGCCATGGCGCCGATCTGGCCCGCAGCCTTAACCTCCATCGACTTGGTCACCCAGCCGGCGGTCACCCCATCGGAGGTGAAGGGCGATGCGTATTGACCCGCATCTCCCTCAATCGGCGTCGGCGCCGTCAGTTCCGAAGGCGCCGCGATCTTGGGTGCGCCCCATGCCGTGAGCAGAAGCGCGCTCATCGCCACGGCGGTGACTGTAATGGACTTCATTTTCCCCTCCTGAAGGCCTTTCGGCCACTCCCCCTCAAGAACATCACCGTCAAAGGCCCGCAGAGGACTCACAATCCCCGTAAAGGGGGCCAAGACAGACTTGTTTAATTCTCTCTCAGATCGCCGCCCTGGGCATGATCCGTTTGGACTAAGGCCGGCCGAGTTGGAGTGGGGGACTTGGCGCCGGAGCTTCGGGCAGGTCCGACAGGCGCTGAAGCAGGGCGGGCCACTCTCGGAGCGGCAGGAAGTGGCCGACGCCCGGGAACAGAACGACCTCGTCTACGCGATCCCTGGCAAAACTCAGGAGCTGATCCAGGGGGGCGAACTGGTCTTGCTCCCCATGCCAGACGAGCAACCGCGCCCGGAGCCCCTCGAGGGTCATGTTCTGGCTCCTCTGGAGTGCTCGTATCTCGTCGACCACGCCCCTGCGTGTCAGGTCGAGAGCTTCGCGGATGTAAGCTTCGACGTAGGCGACGCCCTCTGGATGGTCTTCCAGGTAGGCCAGGTCTCCGGGAGACCCTTGGGCGGACCGGCGCATGAAGGTCAGCACTAATGGCTTCGACAGGCGGATTCTCAGAAGAGAGAACAGGGTTTCCATGACCCAAGGGTGGGCCTCAATCCGGGCCCGCATGAGGTTGACGGGATCCCTGGCGCTGGACCGCGAGCCCGCAGCAGGCGCGCGCCCCGAAATGAAGACCAGGTTTCCCACACGGTCGCCCAGCTGGATGGCCGTAAGGAGGCCGGCGGACGCCCCGGAGAGCATGGTGAAGATGTCGAGCCGACCGATGCCGAGATGGTCGCAGAGGGTCTCGATGTCGGCGGCGACCCGCGTGAAGTTGAATTCAGGCAGTGAATCGGACTGGCCGAACCCCGGCCTGTCGACGCAGATCACGCGAAGACCCATCCGCGCCGCCAACCCATCCATGCCGACCGGCAGGAGAGAGGAGCCCAGGCCCTCGTGGAAGGCGAGGAAGGGCCTGCCAGTCCGTCTTCCATACACCCGGTAGGCGAGGCGGCGGCCGTCGGGCAGTCGGAGGTGCTGTACGGGGGGCGCTTCAAGAACCGGATCAGGTGTCGGCAGGCCCTGCGCCAGGACGCCCGCCACCTGCGAAAGGTCCGCAAGGAGACGGACGAGGTCGCTCTGGCGGTGTACGCCCACCTTGTCGAAGACGGACTTCAGCTGGTTGCGGACGGTAGCAAGGCTTACCCCGAGCGCTTCAGCGGCCTCGCTCAGGCTGAGGCCCTCCCCCAGCTTCTGCGCTAGGCGAACCTCCGCGGGCGTGAGGCTGAAACGGGTGCGCAGGTGCCGCCACATCTCTGCAGCGGCGTCCGCCGGAGAGAAGAGGAGGAGACTGGCGCCCTCCAGGTCCGGGCGGCGCCCAAGCCCTGGAAGAGCCGCTGCGGCCGCGGCGGGGGCGAGGTAGGCGAAACGGTTCGCCCGACCTGACGGGCCCTCGAACCTGAGGATTTGTGGCGAGGACGCGCCTGACCGGAAGACCTTCAGGGCCTCGTCCAGCACCAGTTGGTCAGCCGGTTCAGCGAGGCTCAGCCGACCCCCGACGCGGACGTCGCCCACGCCCCCTGGAAGGTGGGCGAAACCCGCCCCTCCCACGGCCAGGACCTGGCCCCGGGCCCCCAGCAGAATCCAGGGCATGGCCGTTTCGGGGACCCCAGCCTCCCGGCCGGCGGACAGTCGGGCGACATCCTGACTGTGGGAAAGGCCAGCCGCGACCGCCGGAGGCGCGGCGTCCAGGGGTTCCGCAGCCTCGAGCGCGGAAAGAAGAGGCTCCCAGTCCTCGGGATCAGCGGCGAGCCTGAACATGGCGGAGACAATCAGGGCGACGTCTCGCCCGGCGGACTCCTGAGATGACATGCGGAATCCGACCCCCCGGCGCCCGTCTACTGGACCCCTAGCCTACCTCCAGCGTGCCCACCAGGGAAGCGCGCTGGGACAGTTCGATCCAGTTGCCGTCGGGATCCCGCACCATGGAGATTCGGGCCGTCGTCCCGAGTGTCGTGGGGGACATGGCCTCCCGGCCGCCGGCGGCCAGGACCCGGGCGTGCTCGGCGTCGACCCGGAAGACCTGGAAGGTGATGTATCGCCAGCCGGTGCCCGCCATCTGGGCGTCGGACGGCGCATCCTCCTGGGGTTTCAGGATGATCAGGGTCTCTCCGGCCCGGAAGGCGGCGCCGCCCGGCCAGGGCTCCTCCGGCAGGCCCAGGGCGCCGGCGTAGAAGGCGCGGTGGGCCTCCAGGCTGCGCACGGCGAGGCGGATTCCCGCCTGGGTGATCCCGTTCCAGCCCGGCGGCACAAGGGCCAGGCGGTTGCCGTCCGGGTCGGCCAGCAGACGGGGTGCGGAACGCCCCTCCCGGGCCAGCAGCAGTTCGCGATAGCCGGTGGGCTCGCCCTTCGGGATCGGCTCGGCATAGGCGTTGATCTTGAGCACCGAGCCGTTGGCGTCGTGGCGGTGCTGGTCCTGTCCGCGCCGGATGCGCAGAACATGGTCAAAGGGCGTTCCGGCCTCGCCCTGCCAGAAGGCCAGGACGGCCTCGAGGTGGTTGGTGGACATGCCGATGTCCACGCGCGGCTTGGCGAGCTCCACGGGCGCCTCCTCTGGTCCTTCCGCCCTCCGGGCTTGCCCGCGATCCGCCGCCGTGACAAGTCGGAAGCCTAGGGAGACGACAAACAGGAGCCAGGCCCATGAAGGCGGCGGTCTACTACGAGAACGGCGGACCCGAGGTCCTGCGCTACGAGGACGTCCCCGATCCGGCCTGCCATCCCAAGGGCGTGATCATCCGCGTCGAGGCCATCGCCATCGAGGGCGGCGACACCCTGAACCGCTTTGGCGGGCCCCTGGTCACCAAGCCCCACATCGTCGGCTACCAGGCCGCCGGGGAGATCATCGAGGTCGGCGCCGAGGTCACCCATCTGAAGGTCGGCCAGAAGGTCGCCACGGTGAACAATTTCGGCAGCCACGCCGCCCTGCGCAGCGTGCCGGCCCGCAACTGCTGGCCCGTGCCCGAGGGGTACGACATCGCCAAGGCCTCGGCGATCCCGGTGACCTTCGGCACCGCCCACGACTGCCTGTTCGAGTACGGACGGATGAAGGCGGGCGAGATCGTCCTGGTCCAGGCCGGCGCCTCGGGCGTCGGCGTCGCCGCCATCCAGCTGGCCCGCCGGGCGGGCGCGAAGATGATCCTGGCCACCGCCTCCTCGGATGAGCGGCTCGAGCGCCTCAAGCCCCTGGGGATGACCGCCGGGATCAACTACCGGGTGAACGAAGTACCCCGCGAGGTCCGCCGACTGACCGACAACCACGGCGCCGACGTGGTGGTGGATTCCGTCGGCGGCTCGACCCTGCAGGGCTCGATCAACAGCCTCGCCTATCGCGGCCGGGTCTCCATGGTCGGCGCCGCCGGGCGCGAGCCCATGGTGGTGGATGTGGGCTCCATGATGGGCGGCAACCGCGGCCTCTCCGGCGTCTTCCTGGGCGCCGAGATCATGACAGACCGGGTCCACGACATGATCCAGGGCCTGATCGACGACGCCGCCCGGGGCGAGCTGGAGGTGGTGATCGACCGGACCTTCCCCCTGTCCGAGGCCGCCGCCGCCCACGCCTACATCGAAAGCCGCGCCGCCGTCGGCCGGGTCGTCCTGGTTCCCTGAGCCGAGGCTGGCCATGCCCTTTGCGACGAACGGCGATGTGCGCCTGTGCTGGGAAAGCTTCGGCGATCCCGGCGCCCCGGCCATCCTGCTGATCAACGGCCTGGGCTCGCAGATGACCCGCTGGCCGGAGGGCTTCTGCGCCCTCCTGGTGGCGCGGGGCTACCGGGCCATTCGGTTCGACAACCGCGATGCCGGCCTGTCGACCGGATTCGGCGAGGGCGAGGCCTACACCCTGGAGGACATGGCCGCCGACGCCATGGCCGTGCTGGACGCCGCCGGGGTCGAGGCCGCCCATGTGGCCGGGGTGTCCATGGGCGGCATGATCAGCCAGGTCATCGCCGCGGACCACGCGCACCGCACCCTGTCCCTGACCTCCATCATGTCCACCTCCTCGGCGCCGGGCCTGCCGCAGGCGACGCCCCGGGCCATGGCGGTCCTGACCCAGCCGACGCCGGACTTCCGCGCCGACCCCGAGGCCCACATCGCCGCGGCGGTGGAGAACGCCCGGGTGATCGGCAGCCCCGCCTTCCCCTGGCCCGACGGCGCCCTGGCCGAACGGGCGCGGGCCGAGGCGGAGCGGGCCTGGAACCCCACCGGCTCCGGTCGGCAGATGCGCGCCGTCGGCGCCACCGGCGACCGCTCTGCGCGCCTGGCCCGGATCACCGCCCCCACCGTCGTTCTGCACGGGGCGGACGATCCCCTCCTGCCGGCCGAAGGCGGGCGGGACACCGCCGCCAAGATCCCCGGGGCCGAGCTCCGGATCCTCGAGGGCATGGGCCACGACCTGCCCCCCGCGCTCTTCGGCCTCGTCGCCGACGCCATCCTCGCCGCCGCCGCCCGCGCCGGCTGACCCCTTCAAGGAGCCTCATCATGGGACGTCTTTCCGGAAAATCCGTCATCATCACAGGCGCCGGCTCCGGCATTGGCCGCGCCGCCTCCCTGTTGTTCGCCGCCGAGGGCGCCAAGCTGGTCATCGCTGACAAGTTCGACACCGCCGAAGAGACCGCCCGGCAGGTGCGCGAGGCCGGCGGGACCGGGGTCGCGCTGGTCGGGGACGCCGGCGAGGAAGCCTTCGTCTCGGGCCTGATTGACCGGGCCGTCGCCGAGTACGGCGTCCTCGACGCCATCTGGGCCAACGCCGGCATCTCTGGCGGCGCCACGCCGCGGGAAGAGCAGGACGCCGACCATTGGGCCGAGGTCCTGCGGGTCAACCTGATCGGTCCCTTCCTGGCGGTGAAGCACGCCAGCCGGGTCATGGTCCCGCGGGGCCAGGGCTCCATCGTCATGACCGCCTCGGTGGCCGGCATCCGCTCGGGCGCCGGCGGCATGCCCTATTCGGCCTCCAAGGCCGGGGTGATCAACCTGGCCCAGACGGCGGCCAACGACCTCTACGGGACGGGCGTGCGCGTGAACGCCATCTGCCCCGGCCTGATCGAGACCGGCATGACCAAGCCCATCTTCGACGGCGCCCGCGCCCGGGGCAACGAGGCCAAGATCGGCCAGCTCAACCCCATGACCCGCTATGGCGTGCCCTCGGAGATCGCCCATGCCGGCCTCTTCCTGGCCTCGGACGACGCCTCCTACGTGAACGGCCAGGCCATCGCGGTGGACGGCGGCCTGTCCTCCTCCCACCCGGTGGTGCGGCGGCGGTAGAGGCGATCAACCCGCGCCAGGGGCGGGGGTCGGTCGGGGGTCTGCTGACCCGCCATTGACCCCCTCCGTCGCGCTTGCGCGCGCCACCTCCCCCTGGGGGGAGGAATTACAGCGCCAATTGCTCCCCCAAGGGGGAGCTCCGGCCGGAGGCGGGTGAGGGGGTCAGCTGAGATGCCGTTGACCCCCTCCGGCCCGCTGACGCGGTCCACCTCCCCCTGGGGGGAGGAATTCGGGAGGCGGCGGCTGGGTTCAG
>JADBZH010000062.1 GCA_020402585.1 Phenylobacterium sp.
AATTGCTCCCCCAAGGGGGAGCTCCGACCGAAGGTCGGTGAGGGGGTCTGCTGAGGCGCCGTTGACCCCCTCCGACGCGCTTTCGCGCGCCACCTCCCCCTTGGGGGAGGAATTAAGGAGCCATTGCTCCCCCAAGGGGGAGCTGTCAGCGGAGCTGACTGAGGGGGTCTGCGGAGCCGCCGTCTGAACAGGCCGGGAGGAAGGGCTTGCCCGGCGGGGGTTTCACGGTCGAATATGTAGGCAGTCACGGGAGGCGCGGCATGTACGACCTGGTGATCCGCAATGCGCGGGTGGTGGACGGCACGGGGGCGCCCGCCTTCGCTGGCGAGGTGGCGGTGAAGGACGGCAGGATCGCCGCCCTGGGGCCGAAGGTGGAGGGCCCGGCGCGGGCGGAGATGGACGCGGGCGGCAAGGCCGTCGCGCCCGGCTTCATCGACCCGCACACCCATTTCGACGTCCAGCTCCTGTGGGACGGGGCGGCCAAGCCCAGCCTGGAGCATGGCGTCACCTCCATCATCCCGGGCAACTGCTCGCTGTCCATGGCGCCCCTGCGGGCCGGTGACCGACCGGCGGTGATCGGCATGTTCCAGCAGATCGAGGAACTGCCGCCCGAGGCCTTCACCCTCGCCTTCGACTGGACCTGGGAGGACTGGGAAGGCTATCGCCGCGCCCTGGAAAAGGGGCTGGCCATCAATGTCGCCCCCCTGGTGGGGCACAGCGTCATCCGCGTCTGGGTGATGGGCCCCGAGGCCAACCAGCGTGCGGCGCGGCCCGACGAGATCGCCGCCATGCAGGGCGTGCTGCGCCAGTGCCTGGAGGCCGGGGCCATCGGCCTGTCGACCAGCTTTGTCGATGTGGACGAGAACGCCCGGCCCGTGCCCAGCCGCTTCGCCCAGTTCGCCGAGCTGGACGCCCTGTGCGTCGTGCTGGGCGAGTTCGGCCGGATGCTGCAGATCGTGCCGGAGTTCTACGACGCCGACATCACCATCGCCCGGATCGACCAGCTGGCCGAGCTGAGCCTGAAGCACGGCATCCCCACCACCTATTCGCCGGTGTTCGACAACCGCCAGACGCCGGCCAGCGTGGACCGGATCCTCGGCCGCTCGGCCGAGCAGTTCGCCCGCGGCGCCCGGGTCTGGCCGCAGATGCAGACCCGGCCCATCGACATCAGCTTCTCCCTCCTGCGGCCCAGCCTGTTCTTCGCCCGCCTGCCCCGCTGGGTGCGGGTGCTGCGCCAGCCCCTTGAGGCGCGGATCGCCTCCCTGACCGACCCGGAGACCGTGGCGCGCATGGTGGAGGACGCCGGCCCCGACGGCGGCGAGCGCCTGATGGGCCGGCTGGTGGTGCGCGGCGGCGGCGAGGCCCCGGCCCACCTGGCGGGCAAGACCCTCAAGGAGATCGCCGACGCCCGCGGCCAGTCCTGCGCCCTGGCCCTGATCGAGGTGTCGCTGGAGCATGGCCTGGACGTGGCCTTCCTGTCGGCCAATGGCGGCCACGACAATACCGATCGCATCGGCCCCCTGCTGGCCCGGCCCGACGTGCACATCGGCGCCGGCGACGGCGGGGCGCATCTGGCCTCCTTCGCCACCTACGGCGACACGGGCTACCTGTTCAGCGAGTTCGTGCGCGGCACGGGGGCCCTGACCCTGGAGCAGGCGGTGGCCAAGATCACCGGCGAGACGGCGGCCATCTGGGGCCTGAAGGACCGCGGCCTGCTGAAGCCCGGCCACGCCGCCGACATCGTGGTGTTCGACCCCGACCGCATCGCCCGCGGCGAGGAGCGCCCCGTCTTCGACATGCCCGGCGACGGCATGCGCTATACCCGAGACTCCGTGGGGGTGGAGGCGGTGCTGGTGAACGGCGAGCTCGCCTGGACCCCGGCCGGCTACACCGAGGCCAAGGCCGGCCGCATCTGCGAGATGGCGTGACGGGGGCTTGATCTGAGTCACGGCGCGGCGGGTCGGCGGCGTGGAATAGGGCGGGGGCCGCGCTTGGGCGCGGCGCCGGACCGGAGGGGGACATGTCCGCAACGACTGCGCGGCTCAGCCGCGACGCCCTGATCGAGAAGTACGAGGGCCGGGCGCCGCGCTACACCAGCTATCCCACGGCGGTGCAGTTTTCGGACGAGGTGACGCCGGAGATGTACGCCGGCTGGCTGAAGGCCCTGCCCGACGACGAGGCGCTGTCGCTCTACATCCACGTGCCTTTCTGCTCGCGCCTGTGTTGGTACTGCGGCTGCAACACCCGGGCGGTGAACAGCCATGGCCCCGTGGCGGCCTATGTCTTCTACCTGGAGAAGGAGCTCCTGGCCCTGCACAAGGCCCTCGGCCGGCGGCGGCTGAGGGTCTCGTCCCTCCACTTCGGCGGCGGCACGCCCAACATGCTGACCCCCGAGGATTTGAGGTCCATCATGGCGGCCCTGGGGGCGGCCTTCCGCTTTTCCGGCGGGCTGGAGATGGCGGCTGAGCTGGACCCGGAGATCCTGACCCGGGAGTGGGTGGCCACAGCCAGCGTCAACGGTCTGTCCCGCGCCAGCCTGGGGGTGCAGAACCTGGACCGCAAGGTGCAGGCGGCGGTGAACCGCATCGAGGCCTTCGACCACATCGCCGACTGCGTGCGCTGGCTGCGCGACGGCGGGGTGACCTCCATCAACATGGACCTGATGTACGGCCTGCCGCACCAGACCGTGGCCAACACCCTGGCGACGGTGGACAGCCTGATGACCCTGCGCCCCGAGCGGATATCCCTGTTCGGCTACGCCCACGTGCCCTGGATGAAGCCGCACCAGAAGCTCATCGAGGAGGCCGCCCTGCCCGGCGCCTCGGAGCGGCTGGACCAGTTCGACGCCGCGGCGGAGCGGCTGGCCTCCGAGGGCTATGTCCGTATCGGCATGGACCATTTCGCCGTGCCCGAGGACGACCTTTGCCAGGCCCAGGCGGAGGGGCGGCTGCGCCGGAACTTCCAGGGCTATACGACGGACGCCGCCCCGGTCCTGATCGGCCTGGGCCCCTCGGCCATCGGCAGCCTGACCCAGGGCTTTGTCCAGAACGCCTCCCAGGAGCTGGACTGGCGTAAGGCCCTGGACCACGAGCATCTGCCGGTCGCACGGGGGGTGCGGCTGAGCGCCGACGACCGCCTGCGCGCCGAGATCATCGAGCGGCTGATGTGCGACTTCGCCGTCGACCTGGGCGAGGTCTGCGCCCGGGATGGCCGCAACCCCCGCGAACTGGTGCACGAGATCTCGCGCCTGGAGGCCTTCGCCGCCGACGGCCTGGTGGAGCTGGACGGCTTCCGGGTGAGGATCACCGAATCCGGCCGGCTCGTAGTCCGCAGCGTCTGCGCCGTGTTCGACGTCTACTTCCGGGAGGCCGAAGGCCGGCACTCCCGCGCGCTGTAACGCCTACTGGGAGGCGAAAACCGCGCTGCGGAGGGGCTGTTGACCCCCTCACCCGCCTCCGGCGGGAGCTCCCCCTAATGGGGAGCAATTGGTTTCTTTAGTTCCTCCCCCAAGGGGGAGGTGGACCGCGCAGCGGGCCGGAGGGGGTCAGCTGAGGGGCCGTTGACCCCCTCAGTCAGCTTCGCTGACAGCTCCCCCTTGGGGGAGCAATTGCAGCCTTATTCCTCCCCCCTAAGGAAAGGTGGTGCGCAGCGGCGGGGTCACGGGACTGTCAGGCCGGGACTTTCTCCTCGCCGCGCGCCGCCAGCCAGTAGAGCACCGGGGTGGCGATCCGGCTGAGCAGGGTCGAGGAAATGAGGCCGCCGATGATGGCGATGGCGAGGGGCGAGTAGAGGCCCGACCGCTCCAGCGCCAGGGGGATGAGGCCGCCGATGGCGGTGACGCTCGTCAGCAGCACCGGCAGGAAGCGCACCTCTCCCGCCCGCTCGATCGCCTCGCGCAGGGGGACGCCCTCGCGCCTCAGCTGCTCGGTGAAGTCGACCAGCAGGATGGAGTTTTTGATCTCGATGCCGATCAGGGCGATGATGCCGATCACCGCCGTGAAGGACAGGGAGTTGCCGGTGATGGCCAGGGCGCCCACGGCGCCGAACAGGCCCAGGGGAATGATGCCGGCCACCACCAGGGCGCTCTTGAACCGTCCGAACTCCAGGACCAGGACGGCCAGGATGCCGAAGATGGCGATGGTGATGGCCGCCCCCAGGCCCGAGAAGCTTTCGGACTGGGCCTCGGCCTGGCCGCCGAAGCTGAGCCGGTAGCCGGGCGGGACGGTCAGGTCCTCCAGGCGCTTCGCCACCTCGACGCCGACCGTTGAGGCCAGGGCGCCGGGCTCCAGGAAGGCCGAGACGGTGACAGTGCGCTCGCGGTCGAAGCGATCGATCCGGGCCGGGCTGATCACCGGCTGGGGCGCCGCCAGGGCCGAGAGGGGCGTCGCCGCGCCTGAGGCCGTCGGCACGTAGACCGCCCCCAGGGTTTCCAGGTCATTGCGGTCGCCGGCGCCGACCCGGTCCATGGGCAGGCGAACCTTGACCGCATAGTCGTCACCGTCGGCGTCGCGGAAGCGCGCGGCCTCCTCGCCGGTCAGCGCCAGACGGACGGCGCGCCGGGCGGCGCCGACGGGCACGCCGAGCGCCGCGGCCTTGGCCTCGTCCAGGCCCAGGTCGATGTCGGTCCGGTCGACGCCCAGGGGGTTGCTGACGTCCCGCGCGCCGGGGGTGGCCTTCAGGATCTGCTCGATCCGGGCGGCGCCGGCCTTGAGGACGTCGAGATTCTCGCCGGTCAGCCGGACCTCGATCGGCGCCTCGACCGGGGGGCCGTTCTCGAACAGGACCAGGGTGATACGGGCGCCGGGATAGCGGGAAAAGTCGTCGCGCAGGCGGGCGATGATCTGCTCGCTCTTACCGGGGCGCCAGGCCTTGAGGCTGGCGTAGACCTCGGCATAGTTGGCGCTGCTCTCCCTCTGTTGCTGGTTGTAGAAGATCTGCGGATTGCCGCGGCCGAGGTTGCCGGCGCGCCAGGCCACCTCCGGCTCGCGGGCGAGGGTGTTGTCGACAAAGCGCA
Source organism: Phenylobacterium sp. (assembly GCA_020402585.1). GTDB lineage: Bacteria > Pseudomonadota > Alphaproteobacteria > Caulobacterales > Caulobacteraceae > Phenylobacterium. The sequence continues at coordinate 5,015 of JADBZH010000062.1, forward strand.
GGGCCTGCTCGGTGCGGGCCAGGGCCGTGCCGTCGGGTAGGTCGATGCGGACCAGGAACTGCGGGGTCTCGGCGGGCGGGAAGAGGCTGGTGCCGATGGCCCGCACCATCGGGATGGCGGTCAGGCAGAGGGCCAGGATCAGGGCCGTGGTCAGCACAGGGCGGGCGAGGCCGACGTGCAGGACCGGGGCGTAGAACCTCTGGATCCCGCTGTTGACCGCCCGCAGCAGGACGTTGCCCTCCGGGTCCTCATGGCGCGAGAGGATGCGGCTGGCCAGGAAGGGAATGATGGTCAGGGCCACCAGGAGAGAGGCGCCCACCGTGACCAGGACGGTGACCGGGAGGGAGCGGATGTAAGAGCCCGCCCCGCCGGGCAGGGCCATCAGGGGCAGGAAGGCCAGCATGAGGGCGGCGGTGCAGCCCACCACCGCCAGGCCGATCTGCCGGGTGCCGTTGATGGCCGCCGAGACCCGGTCTTCGCCCTCGCGCATCCGCCGGGCGATGTTCTCGACCACCACGATGCTGTCGTCGACCAGGAGGCCAAGGGCCAGGACGAAGCCGGCGATGGACAGCTGGTTGAGTGTGAAGCCGAAGGCCTGGAGCAGGGCGAGGCCGATCAGCAGGGACAGGGGAATGGACATCATCACCACCACGCCGGCCCGGAAGCCGAGGGGCAGGAGGGTGATCAGGACCAGTCCCAGGGCGATGGCGAAGTCGCGGAACAGGTTGTTCAGCCGGTGATCGACATTCTCGGCCTGGAAGAAGGCCCGCTCCAGCTTCACGCCGGCGGGCAGGGTCTTCTCGTGCTCGTCCAGGGCGCGGCGGACCTCTGCGGTGATCTTGCCGACATCCTGCCCATCCTTCTGGGTCACGGTCACGAAGACGGCGCGCTTGCCATTGAACCGTGTGATGTGGGTGGGCTCATCCTCGGCCCATTCCACCGTGGCCACGTCGCGCACCCGCACGACCTGGCCGCCCTGGCTGCGGACGGGGGTGTCGGCCACGGCCTCGAGGGTCCTGAAGGCGCCGCCGCTCTTGACGTTGAAACGCCGGTCGCCCGCCTGGACGGCGCCGACCGGCGCCTCCGCGCCGCGGGCCCGGAGCGCGTCGGCCACGGCGGACGCGGGAAGCTGAAGCGCCGCCAGCCGGGGCAGGTCCAGGGAGACCCGCACCTCCGACGAGGGCGTTCCCCAATAGCTGGCCTGCCGCACCCCGGACACCCGGGCGAGGCGTTCGCGCAGGCGGTCGGCGGCCTTTTCCAGGCGGCGCATGGGCAGGGTGTCGCTGACCAGCGCGACCTGGACGATGGCGACCTCCGTGGTGCGGGCCCGGCGGACCTCCAGCCGGGCCAGACCGTCCGGCAGGGTCCCGCGCAGGGCGTTCACCTCGCGCACGACCTCGTCGTACTTCCGCTCGGGATCGACGTCGTAGGTGAACTCGACATCGACCACGCCGACCCCGTCCTGGCTGGTGGAGCGGATCTGGGCCACCGAATCCAGGCCATCGAGCGCCTGCTCGATGGGATCGACCACCAGCTGCTCCATCTCCGAAGGCTCGGCGCCGGGCAGGACCGCCTGGACGATGACGATGGGCAGGGGGAAGTGCGGGTCCTCGGACCGCGGCGTGGAGAAGAAGGCGTTCAGGCCCAGGGCCGCCAGCAGGGCGAAGGCGACCAGGGTGAACTGCCAGCGGCGGACCGCGAAGCCGGCGATGTCGAAGCTCATTTGACGGCGCCGGTCAGGGCGCGCGGATCGGCGACCCGGACACGCTCCCCGTCGCTGATGAAGCCGCCGCCGGCGGTGATGACCCGATCGCCGGGCGCCAGGCCGCGGAGCCGGGCGTCGTCGCCGTCAAAACCGAGGAAGACCACGGGCGTGCGGACGGCCCGGTCACCCTTCAGGCGGAAGACATGCGCCTTGTCGCCGTTCGCCTCCAGGATGGCCTCGGCGGGCACCCGCACGCCGCCATCGCCAGTCGCGGCGGAGGGGAAGGTGACCTTTGCGGTGAGGCCGCTGCGCAGCTCGGGACGGCCGGGCAACTCCACCTCGACCGGGACGGCGCCGGTCCGGGGATCCGCCCCCTGTCCGACCCGGACCACCCGTCCGGAGAGGACCTCACCGGGCAGGGAGTCCACCGTCGCAGTCACCTGCTGGCCGGGCGCAATGCGGGAAACATCCCGGTCGGCGACCCCGGCGCGCAGGACGAGGGGGCTGGCGAGGTCTGCGACGCGCACCACGGTCTGGCCGGGCTGGACCACCTCGCCGACCTGGGCGGCGCGCTCCAGCACCACCCCTCCGGCGGGGGCGACCAGTCGGGACCAGCGGCCGTCGAAGGCGGCGGCGTCGTAGGCGGCCTGGGCGGCCTTGAGGGCGCTGCGGCGGTCTTCCAGGCGCTGGTTGCTGACATAACCCTGGGCGAACAGGGCCTCATCCCGGCGCAGGTCGCGGCGGGCCCGCTCCAGCTCGGCGTCGGCCTGGGTGACCCGGGCGTTGACCGCCGAGGGGTCGATCCGCGCCAGCACCTGGCCGGCGGCGACGGGGTCACCGGCGTCCACGGACAGGGCCGTCATGACCCCGCCGACGCGGAAGGACAGGTTCATCTCCCGCTGGCGTTCGAGGGTCCCGGCAAGGGTGAGTCCGCCGCCGGCGACAGCCGCTTCGGCGGCGGCGGTCTCGACGGCCGGCGGTTGCGGCGGCGTCGGGTCTCCGGGGGGGCTGCAGGCCCCCAGGGCCAGAAGGCCCGAGGCCATCAAGGCCGGGAGGACAAGGGGAGGCCGGAGTCGTCGGAGGGGCGGGGCCATGGCGATGCACCGGTAAAGCTATCAGTCGGCGGTTATCACTGATAAGGAAAGCTTCCTTGTCAAGCTGGACCCGGCGCCCGCCCGGGTGAATTCGACGTCATGATTCCCACCGAGGTGCGCTCGACCCGGAAGCCCAGAGGTCGCGGATTCGAAACTCGCGACGAGATCCTCGATGCGGCGCTGCGTCTGTTCTCTGAGCACGGGGTTATGGGGGTCTCGACCCGAGACATCGCAGGGAGGGTCGGCATCTCCCAGCCTGCGCTCTATGCGCACTTCCGCAACCGGGACGACCTGTTGGCGGAGCTGTGCGAACGGGCCTTCTACGAGCTGGAGCAACGTCTCAATACCCTGCCCGAAGACGCCATGACAGACCGCACCGCCCTCCTGCGTGTCTGCCGGTTCTATATCGACTTCGGCCTGGAAAGGCCGGACGCCTATCGCATGGCCTTCATGCGGGAGAAGCGAAAGTCTCCTGATGAGGACCTGGATCCGCGCTTCCTCGCGGCGGGATTGACGACCTTCGAGGCGTTTCAGAAGCGGCTGGCGCGACTGGTCTCCCTCGGCCTGACCCGTCCCGGGGACGCCCGGCTCCTGGCTCAGTCCCTCTGGGCGGGACTGCACGGCCTGGTCTCGCTTCTTCTGGCCAGGGGCGAGTTCCCGTGGGTGGAGAGAGAGACCCTCATCGCCCGCCATCTGGATCTTCTGGCGGATGGCGTGCTGCTTCCTGGGCCCGTCACCCCCCGCCGTTGATGTTGATCTTCTGGCCGTTGGCGTAGGGGTTGGCCGACGAGACCAGCCAGGTGACCGCGGCGGCCACGTCCTCGGGGGTGGAGACCCGGCCGAAGGGCGAGCGGGCGTCCAGCTCGTGGATATCGGCGATTCCCGTCGTGGCCTTGGTCAGGCGCTTGCCCATCTCAGTGACGGTCAGGGACGGGGCGACGATATTGCAGCGGATGCCGTGCGCACGCTCCTCCTTGGCGACGGTCAGGGCCAGGGCCTCCATGGCCGCCTTGGCCATGTTGTAGGGTCCGCCGCGCGCCGCCATGCCCATGGTGGCGACCGACGAGATCATGATGATGTCCCCCCGGCCGCGGGTGCGCATCTGGGGGATCAGGAGCTTGCACAGATAGTGCGGGCCAAAGGCGTGGACCCGGACCACCCGCTCCATCTCGGCGGGGTCGGTGTCGGCCACCGACTGGCCGCGGCTGGCGATGCCGGCGTTGTTCACCAGGATGTCGACGCCCCCGAAGTCGCGGACCACGGCCTCGGCCATGGCGGCGTCCTGGTCGAAGTCCTCCACAGCGGCGGCGTAGGTGCGGGCGGTGCGGCCCAGGGCGCGGATCTCGGCGGCGGTTTCCTCAGCCGCATCGGCGTCGGAGCGGTAATTGACGGCGATGTCCGCCCCGGCCTCGGCCAGGAAGAGGGAGATGGCCCGGCCGATGCCCCGGCCCCCGCCGGTGACAAGGGCGACGCGCCCCGAAAGATCGATCTGCATGGCCGTGGTCTCCTCCGCTGGGTTTTCTCCGTCCTAGAGCCTGTTGCCTTCGGACGGAATGTCTGAAGGTGAAAAACAGGCCCTAAGTCCCACACCTGAGGTCATGTTTCGATCCGATAGCCGGGTCCCAACTCCCGGGACATGATCTGGCGGAGGCGTGCTTCGGGGTCTGTTCGTGTCTGACGACCCCTTCCCTTGACCGGCGACCAGCGCGTACGGGGAGGCGGGTCAACCTCGGGAGAGGCTCGGCGGGAGTGGAGCCATGACATCTCAAACCCGGTCGGGACTTTCGGGTCTGAAGGTCTGGGCCGCGGCGGCGGGAGCCGCCGGGTTTTCCGTCCTCGCGGCGGGCCTGGTCGGCGCTGCTCCCACAGCGGGCGGCGCTCCGGATCCCGCATTTCTCTTCGCCGTCACGGGACAGGGTCCAGCGCCGCTGAGCGCAGGCCCCGAGCCCGGGTCCGGCCCGGCGGGACGGCTTGAGGCCGGGGCGTCCGGCCTGGTCCTGACAGGGCGCTGGGCCGAAGGCGCTGGCGGGCGGGTCTGGGAGGTGGTGGTCGGACCCGGCGACCGCCCCGCCTGGGCCCCGGCCGACCGGCTGGCCCCCGCCGCCGCCGATCCGTCGCCTGCGCCCCTGCAATGCTCGGGAACCGAACCCTTCTGGGGGCTGAAGACGGCGGGCGGGCGCGCCCGGATGAGCCGGCCCGGAATGAAGGACGCCGTCTTCGCCGCCGGCCCCCGGCGGGGCGCGACGGGCGATCCCCGGGTCTTCGTCCAGCGCCTGTCCGGGCCAGGAAGGGCCCCGGGCCAGCTGGCGGTGATCCGCCGTCCCGAGGGCTGCTCCGACGGCATGTCGGACCTCCTGGCCCCCTACGAGGCGGTGGTCACCACCCCCTCGGGAGAGGTCCTGTCCGGATGCTGCAGGCGGGCAGGGGGCTGAAGGGGGTTTGACGGCGGGCGGGCGAGGGGATCAGCTAGGGGCCTGACCTTCGCCGGGGAATGCGGCTTGCCAGTCCAGATCCTCCCCGGCAGTATCCGCCCGGGGTATGGGGGATGATATGGTGGGCTTGGTTCGTAGCGCCCTTTTCGGGGTCGTCGCAGTCGTCGCAGCTTCAGGCATCGCCGTCCCGGGGGTCGGTCATTGCGCCGCTGGTGGGAGTTACTTTGGCGGGATCGCCCCGGATTCAAAGGTCAGGATTACCTACGACGGCGCGCTTCGAGGCGTCGCCGTCGTTCGGGATAGCTCCCGAAACTCCCGGGTGACTTTCGGCGGCGTGAACCTCAACTTCGAGGGGACGCGGGAAGTGCCGATCCAAGGGTCTTACCGGGTGGTCGTGAATTACGACGGAGCCTCGGTCAGCGGTGTCGAGACCCAGTCGAGCAACGTTCAGGGGCTGAGTGGAGTCTTCAAGTTCCAGGGCCAGAGGGTTGGCTCCAATTGCATGCTGACCTTTGACACTGGACAGCAGGCCACCGCCAACTGCACCGAGACTGAGTTCAGCTACAACACCAATACGCAGACTGTTCACGGGGAGCCCCTACGGCTTCGGTTTGAGGGCCGTGTCATCTCCAGGGTCGACGTGGTGGAGGAGGCGCGCCTCAAGGCCGAGGCCAAGGCGAAGGCCGATCGTGAGGCGGCGGCCAAGGCGGCCGAGACCCGACGCAACATGGACGACCGGCTCGCCTGGGCCGGGTCTGGCGACCCAGTGGCGATGAACTTGGTCGCTTCCTATTACCAGGATGGCAAAGAGGGGTTTCCCCGTGACCCCAAGCAAGCGGTGCATTGGTACACCCGGGCGGCAACGGCTGGCGACGCTGTTTCTGCGGGCGACCTTGCCGCTATGTACTCGAGAGGCGCGGGAGTGGAGCGCAATGCCGCCAAGGCTCATGGATACTGGCTGCAATGTGCCTCCGGCCGTCAGGCGAAGTCGCCCGTACTCCCGCCCGCCGCTATTTCTGCGAGGGAAGATGTAATCACTGTCTGCATGCAGATAGTCGCGAAAAACTTCGAGTTGGGGCGGGGCGTGTTGCGCGATGACGCTCAGGCCCTTGCCTGGTATCGCCGCTGCGCCAAGCGTGGCTCCGATGAGTGTATCGCCTGGATGAATGACCGCGGCGTACGTTGACGCCGGGTTTGACGGCGCTCCATCCAGAGACCAGCATCTTCGTCGTCAGCCGGAGTCCCTTCCCATGCCCGCCCCCGCCAATACCGAATTCGACATCCGCGGCGTCAACCACATCGCCCTGGTCTGCCGGGACATGGCCCGCACGGTGGCCTTCTATCGCGACGTCCTGGGCATGCCCCTGGTCAAGACCATCGAGCTGCCCATGAAGTCGGGCCAGCACTTCTTTTTCGACATCGGCAACGGCGACTCCCTCGCCTTCTTCTGGTTCCCCGACGCCCCGGCCCAGACCCCGGGCGTCTCCTCGCCCCGCACCCTGCCGCACGAGGGCGGGCTGGTCACCGCCCATGGCTCCATGAACCACCTGGCCTTCAACGTGCCGGTCGAGAAGTTCGACGCCTATGTGGAGCGGCTCAAGGCCAAGGGGATCGAGGTCTCGCCGGTCTTCAACCACGACAACTCGACCTTCCAGATCAGCGCCGAGGTGACGGACGAGGTCTTTGTGCGCTCGGTCTACTTCTTCGATCCCGACGGGGTCTGCCTGGAGTTCGCCGCCTGGACCCGGCCCATGGGTCCGGCGGACGTGGAGCATGAGGCGGCCACGGCGGAGGGCGGCCGCAGCCAGGGCCTGGTGCTGGATGCCGACGGCGCCCCCATCCAGACCGCCCGAACGGGGGGCTGAGCCATGCCCGTCCTGCGCCAGGTCCCCCGCGCCGAGGTCGGCTCGGACCTGATCCACCGTTACTATGACCTGCTGTTCGGCCCCGGGCGCGACCCGGTGGCCGAGCCGGGCACCGCCACCGGCACGCCCGGCGACTGGTGGACCGTCTTCGCCCTGGCGCCCGACATCTTCCGCCATGCGGTGGAGGGCTTTGGCGTCTACCGGCATCCGGACCGGAAGATCGACCCGGTCCTGCGCGAGCTGGGCCAGACCCGGGCCGGCTGGGCGCACGGCAGCCAGTTCGTCTTTTCCCAGCACTGCAAGTCCCTGCGGGGCCTGGGCGTGCCAGAGGCGAAGATCGCCGCCATCCCCGCCTGGACGGTGTCGGACGTCTTCGATGCGCGCGAGCGGGCGGTGCTGGCCTATGCCGACTGCCTGACGACCGGGTCGGGGCGGACGCCGCCGGAGGTGTTCGAGGCCCTACGCGCCTTCTGGGGCGATGAGGAGATCCTGGAGTTCACCTACATCACCGCCCTCTACGGCATGCACGCCGTCATGACCCGCGCCCTCCGGCTGGAGTTCGACGACCGCGACGATCCCATCACCGAGGTCGCGGCTCCGGAAGGGTTCTCCGCGGCCGATTTTCTGAGCGCGCGCCCAGGGCCCCGCTGAGCCGGTCGGCAAGGCCGCCGCCCTGGCCCGGGCGCTGGCCCCCTGCGAGCGCGCAAGGGCTTCCGGCCTTCCGGCGATGACGCTACCCTGCCGTTACGTCCCCGCAGGAGGGGTCAGCAGGGAGACGCAAGATGACGGAGCGCAAGGCGGTCGTGGCGGGCAAGGCCCCCATTCCGGTCGAGGTCGAGGCCGGCAAGGCCTATTTCTGGTGCACCTGCGGCCTGTCCAAGAACCAGCCCTTCTGCGACGGGGCCCACCTGCGCGAAGGCACGGACTTCCTGCCCCAGAAGTGGGAGGCCCCTGAGAGCCGCACCGTCTATTTCTGCGCCTGCAAGCAGACCGGCGGCGCCCCGCTCTGCGACGGAACCCACAACCGGCTCTGACCCGCGGCGCACGCCGAGCCATTGCTCCCCCAAGGGGGAGCTCCGACCGAAGGTCGGTGAGGGGGTCAACGGCCCCTCAGCTGACCCCCTCCGGCCCGCTGCGCGGTCCACCTCCCCCTGGGGGGAGGAATTACAGCGCTCAATTGCTCCCCCAAGGGG
>JADBZH010000063.1 GCA_020402585.1 Phenylobacterium sp.
AATCGCCCCGGTCGCCGCGACCCTCCCCGTGACCGGCGAGACCGCCGAGGAGGTCCTCCTCCTGCGGCCGGACCTCGTGCTCGCCAGCACCCACACCGCCCTCGCCACCCGGCGGGCCCTGCAGCGGATGGGCGTCGAGGTCGCCGCCTTCGGCGCGCCGGCGACGGTGGCGGAAAGCCTTTCGCAGGTTCGCCAGGTCGCCGTGCGGGTCGGGCGCCCCGCGCGGGGCGAGACCCTGGCCAGCCGGATCGAGGCGGCCCTGGCGGCGGCGGCGAACGCGCCCGGCCGCCGGCGGCCGGAGATGCTGGTCCTGCTCTCCGGAGGACTGGCGGCGGGACCGGGCTCCCTGCCGGACGACCTCCTGCGGCGCCTGGGCGTCGTCAACGCCGCCGCCCGGCTGGGACTGAGCGGCTGGACCCCGGCGCCCGTCGAGGCCCTGCTCACCGCCCCGCCCGAAATCCTCGTCCGGGCCGGCGGCGGCGGGCAGGCCGGACGTCCGGACCGGATCACCCGCCACCCGGCCCTCGACCGGCTGGGCGAGCGGGTCCTGACCGCCGAGATCCCCGAGCGCCTGCTGTTCTGCGGCGGGCCCTCCCTGATCGAGGCGGCGGGCCGGCTGGCCGCCATCCGCGACCGGGCCCTGGAGCGGCGCGCATGAGCCGGCGGGGCGTCGTCATCACCGGCCTCATCGCCCTGGTCGCAGCCCTGTCGGTCGCCAGCCTGATGGTGGGTCGCACACCCCTCCCCCTGGGGGACATGCTGGCGCACCCCCAGGACCCCCTTTGGGCGATCCTCCTCCAACTGCGCCTGCCGCGCACCGTCCTGGCCCTGCTGATCGGGGCGGGACTGGGCCTGTCCGGCGCGGCCCTGCAGGGCTTCACCCGCAACCCCCTCGCCGATCCGGGGGTGCTGGGGGTCTCCGCCAGCGCGGCCCTGGGGGCTGTCCTGACCCTCTGGCTGCCCCTGGCCTTTCCCCTGCTCCAGCCCCTGGCCGCCATGGCCGGCGCCCTGGCGGGAGTGGGGCTCCTCCTGGCCCTCGCCGGCGGGGCGAGCTCCATGACCGTCTTCCTGCTGGCGGGCGTGGTCTTGAACACCATCGCCGGCGCCGGCGTCGCCCTGGCCCTGTCCCTGGCCCCCACCCCCTGGGCGGTGAACGGGATCATCGACTGGCTGATGGGCTCCCTCGCCGACCGGAGCCCCCAGGACCTTGTCTTCGCCGGGCCCGTCATTCTGGCGGGGCTCGTCCTCCTGGCCCTGACCGGACGGGCCCTGGACGCCCTGACCCTGGGCGAGGCGGGCGCCGCCAGCCTGGGGATCGACCTGTCGCGCACCCGCGTCCTGCTGGCCGCCGGGACGGCCCTGGCCGTGGGCGCCGGAGTGGCGGTGGCCGGGGTGATCGGCTTTGCGGGCCTCGTCACCCCCCACCTGCTCCGCCCCCTGGTGGGCGCCCGCCCCTCAGGCCTGCTCTGGCCCTCGGCCCTGGGCGGGGCGGCGGTGGTGCTGGCGGGGGACCTGGCGGTCCGGCTCATCCCCTCGGCGGCGGAAGTCCGGCTGGGCGTGGCCATGGCCTGCCTGGGCGGCCCGTTCTTCCTCTTCCTCCTCCTGTCCCTGCGGCGGAGGCTGGGATGAGCGGCCTTCACGCCCAGGGCCTGACCCTCCGCCGCGGCCGCCGGGAGATCCTGGCAGGGCTGGACCTTGCCCTGCGCCCCGGCGAGGTGACGGTGCTGCTCGGCCCCAACGGCGCAGGCAAGTCCACCCTGATGTCGGCGCTGGCCGGACTCCTGCCGCCCGCCGCGGGGAAGGTCCTCCTGGACGGCGAGGACCTTTCCGCCCTGGCGCCAGCCGCCCGGGCCCGGCGGATCGGCTTCCTGCCCCAGACCCCGGAGGTCGCCTGGCCCCTGGAGGTGCGGATCCTGGTCGGCCTTGGCCGCATCCCGCACATCGGCGCCCGGGGGCTGTCGGCTGAGGACGCCCGGATCATCGAGGCGGCCCTCGCCGAGGCCGGCGCCGCCGACCTTGCCGACCGGGACGCCTCCACCCTGTCCGGCGGCGAGCGCGCCCGGGTGATGATCGCCCGCGTCCTGGCCGGCGAGCCCGACTGGATTCTGGCCGACGAGCCCCTGGCGGGTCTGGACCCCGGCTGCCAGATCGATGCGGCTCAGACCCTGGTGCGGCGGGCGAAGGCCGGCGGCTGCGGCGTTGTCCTGACCCTCCACGACCTGTCCCTGGCGGCCCGCATCGCCGACCGGGTGCTGGTGCTGGCGGAAGGCAGGCTCCTGGCCGACGGGCCGCCGGACAGCGCCCTGGCGCCGCCGGTGCTCGACCGCGCCTTCGGCGTCCGGACCGCCCTGCGGCGGGGACCCGAGGGACTGTCCGTGGACGTCCTCGGGCGTTGAGCAGGGCGCCGGCCTCAGCGGGGATCAGGTGATCTTCCGCACCGCCAGGATCCCGGCGGCGCCGAGCCAGAACGGACCCGCGACACCGGCGACCAGGGGAATGATGTTTCCACTTGTCCCGAGCTGAAGACCGAAAAGCTCAGCCGACGACACCAGGTACAGGAAGCCGATCCCGGCGCCGATCCAACCCAGCAGGGCGGGCAGCCGTCGCGATGTGGCCATCGTGAGTCCGACCAGGACGAACCATCCGCCGCCCAGGATGTTCACGGCGATGTCCTCCGTCGTCGTGTTCAGCAGGGTGTAGAGCATCTGGTAGGTCACGAACGTCGTCTGGGCCACGTCCGGATCGGCGTCGGGCCGGGACGCGGCGAGGAGCGCGGGCATCAATGTGATCAGGGCCGCCCACCAGAGCGGTCGCAGAGGCAGGGACGCCCAAACGAGACCGAGCGCAAAGTCCCCGCGCCACCCCCGCGGAGCCTCGCCCCGAAACGTCGCTGCAGTGATGATCAGCATCATCGGGACCGCGATCACATAGCCGACCATCGCCGCCATCATCGACGCCTGAAGGAGAGAGAGGTTCTGGTTGAGGAAGGCCGCGACGTCGGCGGCCGGAGCGCCCTCGAGGCCGAAATAGTCCAGCACAGAGAGCGTCGTCAGGCCGAAGGCGAGGCTGAGGAACCCCGTGACGACAACAAGGTATCCGAGCAGTCGGTGAGACAGAGCAGGCATGTGTTCATCTCCATGAAGCATGTTAGTGATTAATCACTTTCTAAAAGGTCAAAACTCACTGGGTTTCGCAAAGAAGCGCACTCTCCGGCATGTCGGCTGTCCTCGCGACCATCATCAGGAGGCCGACGCCCAGGAAGTGCTGGATGGGGTCTCCCCCCCTCCCCGCGATCCTTTCGAGGACCGCGATCAACTCCATCCATCGACGCACGACCAGTGCACGCACCTCGGGGTGGTCACACGCCGCAAACCCCTGCAACAGCATCTGCATCTCCGAGCGGGAGAAGCTTTCGAACTCGTCGCCAACTTCGGAGAGGGTTTCAACTGACGGCGGCTTACCCTCAGCCGCCTTCTCAAACACGCTGATGATCCTGTCGTAGACCGTATCCAGGGAGGCGAGGAAGAGCAGGGATTTGCTCTTCCAGACCTTGAAGAGATACGGCTGCGAGATCCCTGCTGCGGCGGCGATCGCCTGGGTGGAGCCTGCATCGAAGCCGCGTGAGGCGAACTCGGCGATCGCGGCGATCACCAGGTCTTCCTTGCGCTCCTCCAAGGTGTGTCGCGTCCGGGATGTCATATAGTGATCGAACACTTTCCATTTGAGGGTGTCAATGGATCACCGGAACGCGACGCTTTCCCGGGAGCGGCGCCTTGGCGTCAAGAAGGCCGCGTCATCCTGAGCGGCCTAGCGGCTGTTTCCAGAAAGGAGATCGGAAAGTGGCGCCGTGCCGTCCCAAAGAACGCTGCGCCAGCCGGCCTCGCGCGCGGCCAGGACATTCTCCATCCGGTCATCCAGAAGGGTCAGTTCCGCAGGCTCCAAGCCCGTGCGCTCAACGACCGCCCCGTAGAACTCCGGGGACGGCTTGGACCATCCGAGATCGGCGGAATAGTGCATTGCGGAGAAGACGGAACGCAATTCCAGGTCGCGCCAGAGATAGGCGGCGCGCTCATGCTCCTGGTTGGTGGCGAGATGGAGCCCCAGGCCGGAGGCTCTGAGCCCCTTCAGTTCGGAGATGAGGTCGAGATCAAGCTCAGCATCCATCCGGAACCAGTAGTTGATGAGTTCGCGCACCGACAGATGGGGCGCAAGTCGCTTCAGGACAGGCTGCAGTCTCGCCTCAAGCGCGGCGCGACCGTGCACCACGTCATCCCAATGCCTTTCGAAGAACTCCGCCCCAAGGCGCTCCGGCGAGAGGCCGAGGTCCAGTTCCAGGTTGCGGTCCCACCGCCCCGACTTCGGGCGGACAACCACGCCATCGACATCGACCATCAGGACCTTCATCCGAAATCCAATCGACTCGCGAACAAGGTCTGATGACCCTAGCTTCCCGCCAGCACGCTGTGGCGGCGGCTCCAGGCCAGATAGACGACCAGGCCCACCAGATTCCAGCCGAGGAAGAGCCAGCGGGTCAGGGCTGGCAGGCTCCAGAACAGGTAGAGGCAGCCCGCCGCCGCCAGGGGGCCGACGATCCACCAGAGGGGCGTCCGGAAGGGTCGGGGAAGGTCCGGTCTCTGGACCCGCAGGATCATCATCGAGACCGCAGTGGCCACGAAAGCGGCCAGGGTCCCGGCGTTGGCCAGCTCGGCGATCAGCTTGAGGGGCGCCGCGCCGGCGATGACCGAGGCCAGGACGGCGGTGAAGAGGGTCACCCGAACCGGCGCGCCGCGGGCGCTGACCTGCGCCAGGCTGCGGGGCAGGAGGCCGTCCCTCGCCATGGCGAAGAAGACCCGGCTCTGGCCGAACATGAAGGCCATGATGACCGTGGGCAGGGCGATGACGGCGGCGGCGGCGATCAGGACGGCGGCCAGCTCATGTCCGCCCGACCGAAGGATGAAGGCCAGGGGCTCGTCGCTCTTCGAGAAGTCCTGCCAGGGCGAGGCGCCGAGGGCGGCTGCGGCCACGGCGATGTAGATCACGGCGCAGGCGACCATGGAGCCGATGATGCCGAGGGTCAGGTCACGGCCGGGGTTCTTCGCCTCCTCGGCCGCCGTCGATATGGCGTCGAAGCCATAGAAGGCGAAGAAGATCAGGGCGGCGGCGGCCATCACCCCCTGGGGCGCGCCATCGGGCCCGGTGTGGGCGGCGAAGCCGAAGGGCAGGAAGGGGCTGAACCGCGCCGGGTCGAAGGCCGGAAGGGCCAGGATGACGAAGGCGGCGAGGGCCGCCAGCTTCAGGACCACGAGGGCGATGTTGGCGTTGGCGCTTTCGCGCACGCCGATGAGAAGGACGCCAGCGACGGCCAGGGTGATCAGGACGGCCGGCAGATTGATGAACCCTCCCTCCTGACCGGTCAGGAGGCCGCTGGCCAGGGCGGCCGGCAGGACGACTCCGCGCGCCTCCAGGAAGCCCTGGGCGTAGCCGGACCAGCCCACCGCCACGGCGGAGCAGACCACCGTGTATTCGAGGATCAGGCTCCAGCCGATCACCCAGGCGACCAGCTCGCCCATGCCCGCGTAGGAATAGGAATAGGCGCTGCCCGCATGGGGCATGAGGGTGGCCATCTCGGCATAGCAGAGGGCGGCCAGCATGCAGACGAGGCCGGCGATGGCGAAGGACAGGATGACCCCCGGGCCCGCAAGGCCCGCGCCAACGCCGGTCAGGGTGTAGATGCCGGTGCCGACGATGGCGCCGACCCCCAGGGCGACCAGGTGCGGCCAGCGCAGGGTGGGTTGCAGGGCATGTTCGCCCTGCGCCGCCGGGCGCTGGTCGACGGCCCTGCGGCGCGTGATGAAGCTCATGGAAAATCCTCCCCCTCCGCGGAACCATGGCCCGCATTGGCGCGCCCCGGCAAGGGGCGTAGGAAAGGCGCCTGGGTCATTGCCAGAGGAGGGCCTGCGGGATGAGAACGCTTTGGGGACTGACATGCGCCTGGCTGGTCCTGCTGGCCGCCATTGCGGGCCCGGCGAAGGCGGCCTCGCCCAGCCTGGACGCCCTGATCGCCGACTACGAGTCCTGGTCCCTGGGCGATGATCCCTTCGAGGCCGGCCGCCGGGGCGATCAGGAAGCCCTGGCCCTCCTGCCCGACCCCAGCCCTGCGGCCGACGCCCGCCGCAAGGCCGCCCTCTCGGCCTTCCAGGACCGGCTGGCGCGCCTTCCCGCAGCGACCCTGACGGCCGAAGACGCCCTGAACCGGGACTTCCTCGACTGGACACTGTCGCGGCGCCTGGCCAGTCTGAGGTTCGACGAGGCGCGCATGCCCTTCAGCTCGGACGGGGGCTTCGACCAGACCCTCGGCTATATCGCCGGCGGACTGCCCATGCGGTCGGAGGCCGACGCCCGGGCCTGGATCGCCCGGCTGAAGGCCGCCCCCGCCTGGTACGACGCCCACATCAGCAATGCGCGGCGGGGGGCGAAGGCCGGATTCACCCAGCCCCGGTCCACCGCCCTCCAGGTCCTGGAGCGGGCGCGCCGCACCGCGGCCCTGCCGCTGGAAGGCGACCCCCTGCTTGCGCCCCTGTCCCGGCTGCCGGCGACGATTCCGGAACCCGTCCGGGCCACCCTCCTGGAGGAGGCGCGGACCGCCGTGCGCGAGGGCGTCCAGCCCGCCCGCCGCCGTTACGCCGACTTCCTGGAGGCCGAGTACCTGCCCGCCGCCCGCAAGCGCCTGGCCGCCCGCAGCCTCCCGGGGGGCGAGGCCTATTACCGCTGGCTGGTCGCCGACCACACCACCACGAGCCTGACCCCGGACCAGATCCACCAGATCGGCCTCGACGAGGTGGCCCGTATCCGCCGCGAGATGGAAGGCGTAATGGCTGAGACCGGCTTCCAGGGCGACTTCGCCGCCTTCCTCGCCATGCTGCGCACCGACCCGCGCTTCTACGCGAAGAGCCGGGAGGAGCTGCTGGAAAAGGCCTCGCGGATCGCCAAGCGGATCGACAACGAGATGCCCGCCTGGTTCGCCACCCTGCCGAGGCTGACCTACGGCGTCAGGCCGGTGCCCGCTGACATCGAGGAGACCTACACCACCGGGCGTTACTTCGGCGGCTCGTCCGCCCGGGGCGTGTCCGGCGGCTACATGGTCAACACCTCACGCCTGGACCAGAGGCCCCTCTATGAGCTCCCGGCCCTGACCCTTCATGAGGCGGTCCCGGGCCACCACCTGCAGATCGCCCTGGCCGAGGAGGCCCCCGGCGTCCCGGACTTCAGACGCAACGCCGACATCACCGCCTTCACCGAAGGCTGGGGCCTCTATGCCGAGAAGCTGGGCGGGGAGATGGGGATCTACCGCGACCCCTGGGAACGGTTCGGCCGCCTGTCCTACGAGATGTGGCGCGCCTGTCGGCTGGTGGCCGACACCGGCCTCCACTGGAAGGGCTGGAGCCTGGACGAGGCCCGGACCTGCTTCACCCAGAACAGCGCGCTTTCGCCCCTCAACATCGAGGTGGAGCTGGCGCGGTACGTGTCCTGGCCCGGCCAGGCCCTGGCCTACAAGATCGGGGAGATGCGGATCGTCGCCCTGCGCGAGGGCGCCCGGCGCGAACTTGGGGAGCGCTTCGATATCCGCCGGTTCCATGACGCCATCCTGCTGGCCGGACCCCTGCCGCTCGATCGGCTGGAGGCCCGGGTTCGCGACTGGACCGCGGCTGAGCGCCAGCGGAACTAGCCCGGCCAGAGGTCCTGGGCCGCGCCCTTGCGGTTCAGGCCATGGACCGCACGCTTGACCACGGCGATGAGGCGCCTGCGGCGATCATCGGCGTCGTAGGAAAGCCCGCCACGGGCCAGGCCTTCCAGGAGGAAGCGGCCCAGGTCGCGGCTGGTCTGGAAGCGGGGATCCTCCCCCGCCTGGGCGACCGCGCCGAACCTCCCCCCTAGCCGCCCGGAATCGAAGTCCGCCAGCAGGTCCTCGATCGCGCCGGCCACCTCCGGGTCCGCGCGGGCCGCAGAGCGAAGTTCCGAGAAGGCGAGGAAGGGCGGCTCGAACAACAGGGCCCAATAGGTGTCTATGGCGTGATCCGAGGCGTCGATCCCGGGCGGCGGGCGACCGGCGGCGTCGAAGAGGCGGGCCATGCCCTCGCGCAGGTGCGGCGCAAGTGCCGCCAGCAGGGCCGGGCGATCAGGGAAGTGATAGAGGTAGGCGGTCCGGGCCAGTCCCGCACGGGCGGCGATGGCGGCGGGCGTGACCGAGGCCAAACCGGACTCCGACAAGAGGTCCACGACGGAGTCCAGAAGCCGCAGGCGGGTGCGCTCGGCGCGCTTGGAAGGGGCGGGGGCGGCGGGGCGGGCCATGAGGGGGCTTCTGTCCTCCGGAGCCGGTCTTGGCAATCCCCGGCGCCTGCGTCATCCGACTGACACGCAATCAGCCTAGCGAGCGTTCATCAACTGCCATCCTTGGGGGCGATTGGCGATGTCGCAGGGCGAGCACAAGTATCGGACGGTCTTCATCTCCGACATACACCTCGGCACCAAGGGGTGTCAGGCCGAGCTTCTTCTGGATTTCATCCGGACGGCGGAGTTCGACACCCTCTATCTGGTCGGCGACATCATCGACGGCTGGAAGCTGCGGAACGGCTGGTACTGGCCCCAGGCCCACAACGATGTGGTCCAGAAAATCCTCCGCCTGGCCCGCAAGGGCGTGAAGGTCATCTACGTTCCCGGCAACCACGACGAGGCGGCTCGGGACTTCATCGGTCATCGCTTCGGCGACGTTCTGGTCGCCCGCGACGCTATCCATGAGACGGCGGATGGCCGTCGCTTCCTGGTCACCCATGGCGACGAGTTCGACGGCGTTCTGCGTCATGCCCGCTGGCTCGCCTTCGTCGGTGACTGGGGCTACCGCACCCTGCTGAGCCTGAACACGGTCTTCAACCGCCTGCGGCGGCGGCTGGGCTTCGGGTACTGGTCGCTCTCGGCCTACGTAAAGCTGCGGGTCAAGAACGCTGTCCAGTTCATCGAGAACTACGAGGAGGCGGTGGCTGAGGAGGCCCGGCGGCGCGGGGTCGACGGCGTGATCTGCGGGCACATCCACAAGGCGGAAATCCGCAGGTTCGATGACATCCTCTACATCAACGACGGGGACTGGGTCGAAAGCTGCACAGCCGTGGCCGAAAGGGAGGACGGCGAGCTGGTCCTCCTGGACTGGAGCCGGGAGCATCGCCGGCGGCGTTCCAGTGCTCCAGCCCTCGTTCCCGAAGCGACGCCCCGTTTCGCTGCCTGACCCCAAGTTCTTGACATTACGGCTGATTTGGTGGCAGTAGTCTTGCCATGGCGCCATTCCGGACTTTCCCAGAAGGCCTGTCCAGAGGCCAGCAGAAGGCCCAGACCGAGGTGCGGATCCTCGACGCTGTGAGCCGCCTGCTGGAGGATGGTCGCCTGGAGGAGGCCTCCTACGCCGAGATCGCCCGGCTGGCGGGGGTGGGCGAGCGCTCAGTCTACCGCCACTTTCCCACCCGCGAGGCCCTGATGGGCGCCTTCTGGACCCGTCTCCAGACAGAGGGCCTGCCGCCGCGCAAGCCATCCATGCGCCGGGTGCGGGAAAGCGTCCGCACGGAGATTGACGGCCGCAGGCCCATGCGGATCCTCATCGCCACCGACGCCTGGGAGCCCCAGGTCAACGGCGTGGTGCGCACCGTGACCCGGGTGATCGCCGAGATGCGCGCCATGGGCCACACAGTCGAGGTGATCTCGCCGGACCAATTCCGCAGCTTCCCCCTGCCCACCTATCCCGAGATCAAGGTCGCCGTGGGGGCCTACGAGCCCGTCCGGGAACGCTTCAAGGCCTTCGAACCCGAGGCCATCCATATCGCCACGGAGGGGCCCCTCGGCCTGGCCGCCCGACGGATCTGCGTGGAGTGGAAGCTGCCCTTCACCACCAGCTATCACACCCGTTTTCCGGAGTATGTCTCGGCGCGTTTTCCCCTGCCCGTGTCGGCTGGCTACGCCTACATGCGCTGGTTCCATAAGCCCTCCGGGCGTCTCATGGTGGCGACGCCGACCATGCGCGACGAGCTGGAGCAGCACGGGTTCCGGAACATCACAGCCTGGTCCCGCGGGGTCGACACCGAGCAATTCCGCCCCCTCGGGGCCGGGGACCCCGACGTCTACGAAGGCCTGCCCCGACCGATCTTCCTGTCCGTGGGCCGGGTTGCGGTGGAGAAGAACATCGAGGCCTTCCTCGCCCTCGACCTGCCCGGCTCAAAGGTCGTGGTTGGCGACGGCCCCCAGCGGGAGGAGCTGGAGAGCCGGTATCCCGGCGCGGTTTTCCGCGGGGCCCGCTTCGGGGACGATCTCGCCGCCCATTTCGCCGGCGCCGACGTCTTCGTCTTCCCGTCCCTGACCGACACCTTCGGGCTGGTGATCCTGGAGGCCATGGCGACCGGGACGCCGGTGGCGGCCTATCCCGCGCCCGGTCCCATCGACATCATTCCGGGGTCTGGCGCCGGGGTCCTGGCCCTGACGGCCACCGAGGGGCTGAAGGAGGCCTGCCTGGAGGCCCTCAAGCTGGACCGCGCCACAGTGCGCCGATTTGCTGAGGGGTTCTCCTGGCGCGCCTGCGCGGAAGACTTCGTGCGCAATCTCCAGCCCTGGCCAGAGCCGGAGAAGACCCGGTTCTGGCGCCGCCTGCGGCGGCTGACCCGGCTGAGGCGCAGGCGAGACGAGGCCTGATCCCATCATTCGACCGAAACGAAAAGCGCCGCAGACCCGAAAGTCTGCGGCGCAGGCGCCTATGGCGGACGGCGGCGGGTCAGGCTGCGGGTCGGGCCATGGGGGTCGATGTGCGGACTGCCGCCTTGTTGGCTTCATGCTGTCCGGCCGGCAGGGGGATGAGCCCGCGATCCTTCAGGTAGCCGCCACGGCCGGTGGCGGCGTCGGACACGAACTCGACTACGAACTCGCGCAGGCCCTTGGTCACGCCCAGATTCGACTTCTTCACATAGATGAAGAGAGAGCGGGACAAGGGATACGAACCATCGGAAATGGACGCCAGGGAGGGCTTGACGCCGTTCATGGGCGCGCCCTTCACCTTGTCCATGTTCTCTTCGAGGAAGGACCATCCAAACACTCCGATGGCCCCGGGGGTCTTGGTGAGGGTCTGGACGATGGCGTTATCGTTCTCGCCGGCGTCGATCCAGCCGTCCTTGCGGAGCGGGTGGACCATTTCCTTGAAGCGCCTCTCGTCCTTGTCCTTCAGGGCCTTGTTGGCCGGATACTTGAGAGCACCGGCCTCGATGGCCAGCTCCACGAAGGCATCCCGGGTGCCCGAGGAGGGCGGCGGTCCGTACACCAGAATCCGACTGCGCGGCAGGCCGGCGCCCACCTCAGCCCAGGTCTTGTAGGGGTTGGCCTCATACTTCCCGTAGCGCAGGACCTTGGACGCCAGGGCGAGGTAAAGCATGCTTGGGGACAGGGCGTAGTCGGGGCCGTCCTTGTCGAGGGCGACGACGATGCCGTCGAAGCCGATCTTCAGCTCGATGATCTCCTTCACGCCCTTGGCGGCGCAGGCGTCAAACTCGGAGCGCTTCATCTGGCGTGACGCGGTCGCGATGTCGGGGAAGCCGTCGCCGACGCCCGAGCAGAACAGCTTGATGCCGCCGCCGGTGCCGAGGCTCTCGATCTTGGGCGCCTTCATCCCGGTCTTGCGGGCGAACTGCTCAGAGACACGGGTGGCGAAAGGGAAGACGGTCGACGACCCGGCGGCCCAGACATAGTCCCGGGCGGCATGGGCGGGCGATGCGCCCAGGCACGCGGCGAAGGCGAAGCCAGCGGCGGCGACGGTCAGGGCCCTGAAGGGTGAGGCGGACAACTCGGGACTCTCCTGGTTCGAGGCTGACCTTCTTGACGCCAGCCTCGTAGCTAGACGGGATTTATGACAATTCAGCCAAGATTCAGCTCAGAATTCATACTGGGCGCGAATCTGCAACTGACGAATGGTGACGTCAGCCGAGGGCCAAGCCTGAGCAATCCGGGCCTCGCCGAAGTTGACGAGCACCCTATAGCCGGGTTCGGGCCGCCAGACGACACCGAGAGTGAGGCCGAGATACTCTCCCGCCCGCCGGGCGGCCAGGCGTCCCGCGGGTGTGGCGGCGGAGCTCTGGACGTCGCTGAGGTCAGCAAAGTCGTACCGGGCGACCAGATCGAGAGAGCCCAGGCCGCCAGAGGAGACCGGATCGCCCACCCTCGGTGCAGTGATCAGAGCCCGCTGCGCATCGTAGCCGCGGGCCTCACCACCGATGTTCCAGCCCACGAAGACATAGCCAGCCGTCATCAGGGGATCACCCCCGGGCGGGGCGAGGGGACTGCGCTCGGCCCGGACAGCGGCGACTTCGCCCTGGACCCAGACCGCCTGCGACATCCAGGCGCCCTCGAAGGCGACCGTCATGTCGGACTGGGCCAGGGGTCCGGATCCCAGCCATTCCCCCGCCTCTCCTGCGGCGGTCCCCGGACGGGCGGCGTAGGCGCGGGCGGACCTGTCGCCAAAGTCGCGGGCGCGGGCCCAGCCCCCGAGGTGCAGCCGGGCGCCCTCACCGAGTGGGATCGACCCCGCCAGCCGACCTGTCACCGCACGCCGGTCCCAGGCCCCGGGTGAGGCGCCCCCGTCGAAGTCCAGGCCGAGATTGTTGAAGGTGTCCCCCTGGAGCGCGAGGGTGGCGACCATGGGACCCGAGGTCATGCGGACCTGGACAGAACTGGTGAAGGGGTCGGTGACGAGGTCGCCATAGGGCCCGCGTTCCAGGAAGGAGATGTTCCGGGTCGATGTAAGGTTCTCAAGGCCCGCGGCCCTGAGGTTGCCGGCTGCGAACAGGAGGTTGGGAGCGGCTCTGTACTCCAACGCCGCCTCGTCCCAGATGAAGGCGTCGTTGTTCGAGGCGCCGCCCTCGAGCCGCAGGGCGAGGCGGTCGCTGAACCTGGCGTCCAGCCCGAGGAAGGCCTGCCGCACGCGCACAAGATCGATCCGGGCGTCGGCCGCCCCGGAGGACGAGGCCACCTGGCTGACAGAGTCGACCAACAGCCGGCCTTTGGGGCTGACCTGAACCGATCCCACCGCAAAGTCGGCGGCCCGGCTGGCGACTGGCGCTGCGAGCAGCGCCGTGCTGGCGAGGAGGGCAAATGTGGCGACGCCGTAGCCGAGGTTCGCCTTCAAGCTTGCCGTCTCCATTGTCGGACGCCCCGCGCAGGGGCCGGGTTCGGACCCCGCAGGCGGAAGGCGCATGGCGGACCGTCACACTTTCGTGACGGCTCTGGGACACCGTCACTTGGGGCTGGTCCCGCCATTCCACAACCCGGGCGAGGTCGCAGAGCGCAAGGCCGGTCAGAGCAGGCGGGCGCGAATGGTCTGGCTGAGCAGGTCGATCAGGGTCACGGCTACGACGATGACGATCGAGATGGCGGCGGTGAGGGGGTAGTTGAAGCTGTTCATGCTATCGAACAGGATCTGGCCGATGCCGCCGGCGCCGATCAGTCCCAGCACGGTCGCGCTGCGGCTGTTCGATTCGAAACGGTAGAGGGCGTAGGAGGTCCACAGGGGCGCCACCTGGGGAATGACGCCCCAGACGATCTCCTGCAGCCGGGCGGCGCCCGTCGCCCGCACGCCCTCGACAGGGCCCTTGTCGATCGCCTCCACCGCCTCGGCGAACAGCTTGGCGAGCACTCCACCCGTATTGAGGGCCAGGGGCATGACGCCGGCGAAGGGGCCCAGGCCTACGGCGACCAGGAAGGCTGTGCCGATGACAAGATCCGGCACCGAGCGGATCAGGTCCATGAGCCGGCGGACGGGCAGCTGGATGAAGGACGGCGTGACGTTCCGCGCGCCCAGCAGGCCCATGGGCACGGCGAAGAGGATGGCCAGGCAGGTGCCCCAGATCGCCATCTGGATCGTCAGCCACATCTTCTCGATGAGGTCCCGCCAGTTAGAGAAGTCGGGGTTCACGAAACCGGAGGCGAACTGCCGCATGTTCTCGGAATTGGAGAACAGCAGGGGGAACTTGGCGATCTCCGCCGATCCGAAGGAGGAGATCAGGAGGAGGATGATCCCCCCCCAGAGGACGAAGTCGAAGACCTTCTGCCCAAAGGGCTTGGATGGCGGAGCAAGGGGGATGGGCGCGGCCTGGGTCATCGATCAGGTCGCATCCGCCGGCTGGCCGGTGCGGGCCTGAAGGGCGGCCTCTTCGGCCTTGACCCCCTCAAGGGCCTTGCGGGCCTCGGCGATGCGGTTGGGATCCCCGCTGCGTTCGGCCTGGAGGAGGTTCTCGGTCGCCTCCATCTCCCGGACCCGCAGGAGGTGATTGTCGTCGGCCGGCTTGAAGCCGCCGATGGAGAGCTTGGCCAGATGGCCGCGCTGCCGCTCGGCCTCGGCCCCCTCACCCTGGGCGTAGGTCAGGAAGAACTGTCTCAGCTTTTCCTTGATGGCCGGATCCAGGTCCTTGCGCCAGACGATGGGGTCCTCGGGCAGTCGCGGAGACGACCAGACCACCCGGACCTTGTCGCCCAGGGTGGGTTCGCCCTTGGCGGCGCGCTCCACGTCGCGCTCGCGCTGCAGGCGCAGGCTGGTGGAGTTGCCCGTGGCCGCATCCAGCACGCCGTTGGCGACGCCGACCAGGTTGGTGTTGTGATTGGCCGACTTCAGCGTCTTGAAGCAGGTCTGGATATCGATGCCCTTGGGCGAGAACAGGTAGGTCTTGGGCGCCAGGGTCCCGGAGGTCGACTTGGCGTCGCCGATCCCGAAGTTGAGGGTCCGGTCGCAGCGGAGAATGTCCTCAAGGGTGGTCTTGCTCTTCGCCGGGACCAGGATGACCGAGTTGTAGCCGTCGTCGGCGCCGGGGTCGAAGGTGCGGGCGAAGACCTCGCCCCCGGCCCGGCGGATGGCCTCGAGCCCTGAGAGGTTGGTGAACCAGCCGAAATGGGTCTGCTTGAACCGCATCGCCTCGACCAGGGCGGTGTAGTTGGCGCCGATGTAGGGCTCGATCTTCAGGCCCGTCGCCTTCTCCATGTCGGCGATGATCGGACGCCAGTAGGACTCCAGGCTGGAAGCGCTCTCGGGCGCCACGATGGAGAACTTCAGGACGCCCGTCGAGCCGTCCGCGGAGGGCGGGCTCTGCGGACTGCAGCCCGCAAGGACCGCGGCGCCTGCGAAGGTCAGGAGCCCCCGGCGATTCAGGGCGGGGTCCTGGAGGATACGGTTCATTTCGGGGCTCCTTCCCAGAAGACGTCCTCGAATTCAGGGCCGTAGATGTCGATCAGCCGGTCCTTGTCCAGGCCTTCGGCGGATCCATCGTAGACGATGCGGCCCGCCTTGAGGGCCACCACGCGGTCGCAATAGCGCAGGGCGTAATCCACCTGGTGCAGGGTGACCACCAGGGTCAGGCCGTCCGTCCGGTTCAGGTCGCGCAGGATCTCCATCACCCGGCGGGCCGACACCGGGTCCAGGGAGGCGACGGGCTCGTCCGCCAGGATGATCTTCGCCCTCTGCACGAGGGCGCGGGCGATCGCGCCGCGCTGCTGCTGCCCCCCCGACAGGGTGTTGGCCCTCTGCGCCGCATACTCTGCGACGCCGACGCGGGCGAGGGCGGCCATCACCGCAGCGGAAGTTTCAGCGGGCCAGGCGCCGAGAAAGCCGCGCACGAAGGGAATGCGCCCCAGCGACCCCAGGGCCACGTTCGTGAACAGGGAGAGGCGTCCGACCAGGTTGAACTGCTGGAAGATGAACCCGATCCGGATGCGGGCCTCCCGGACGCGGGACGACACCTTGCCGGAGGACTGGACCGGAGCGCCGAAGGCCTCGATCACCCCGGCGCCCGGGTCGATCACCTGCAGGCCTGAGATTGATCGCAGGAGGGTGGACTTGCCTGACCCCGAAGGCCCAATCAGGGCGATCATTTCTCCCCGCCGGACATCGAGTGAAACGTCGTCCAGGGCGCGGCGGGTCCCGAAGGTCCGCGACACGTTCCGGATCGACAGAACCGCTTGATCGGCCATGCGTGGCTGAGTCCCTGTTTCCGCAGGACGGCCCGCCGCAGCCGCCCCTGCGGCTGCTTCTTCGCACGGCGTGGCGGCGCCGGTCCAGCCTGCAGCGGACGACGCCCCGACCCCGGGATGAAATGTCACTTTACATGGGGGTCGCGAGGCCCTAATGCGCACCGCTCCGGCGGACCCGATGTCCTCAAAAGCGCTGCTAACGCCGGATTGGGTTCAACAATCCGTTGGGGGTTGCGTGAGGTGCAGACGTACCATACGCCCCTGGACCTGGTCCGTGAGCGGTCGCCTGAGCATCCCGTCGCCATTGCGCGACCGGCTGCGGCGGCCCTAGCGGCCCACTGGTTCCAGGACAATTTCAAGGGCGACGTCTTCTATGCGGTGAAGGCGAATCCGTCTCCGTGGGTCATCAAGGCCCTGTCGGAGAACGGTGTCTCCGCGTTCGATGTCGCATCGGTTCCCGAGATCGAGCTCGTGCGGGCCCATGCGCCTGATGCACGGCTGGCCTTCATGCATCCGGTCAAGAGCCGGGCGGCGATCCGCGCCGCCTACTTCGACCATGGCGTGAAGACCTTCGCCCTCGACTCCCATGAAGAGCTCGAGAAGATCCTCGAGACCACGGAGGGTGCGCGCGACCTCAACCTGATCGTCCGTCTGGCGGTCCAGGCCGAAGGCGCCGCTTACTCCCTGGCCGGCAAGTTCGGGGTCGACCTTCACCAGGCGCCGCCACTGCTGCTGGCCGCCCGGCGGGCGACCCAGGACCTGATGGGCGTGTCCTTCCACGTGGGCAGCCAGTGCATGCGGCCCACCGCCTACAGCGCGGCCATGGCCCAGGCTTCGCGCGCCCTGGTGCGCGCCGGCGTCCTGGCGGACGTGGTCGATGTCGGCGGCGGCTTCCCGTCCATCTATCCCGGCATGACCCCGCCGGCCCTGGACGACTATTTCGACGCCATCCAGCGCGGCTTCGCCGACATGATGGTGCACGAGACCACCGAGCTGTGGTGCGAGCCAGGCCGTGCCCTCGTGGCCGAGGCCTCCTCCATCCTCACCTGCGTGGAACTGCGCAAGGGCGACGCCCTCTACCTGAACGACGGCGCCTATGGCGGCCTGTTCGACGCCGCCCACGCGCGCTGGCCCTTCCCGGTCAAGGCGATCCGGTCGGCCGGCGGCGAGGTCCGGGAAATGGAGGGCGCCCTGCGACCCTTCCGCTTCTTCGGGCCCACCTGCGACGCCATCGATCACATGCCCGGTCCCTTCTGGCTGCCCGAGGACATGGCCGAGGGCGACTTCATCGAGATCGGCATGCTCGGCGCCTACGGCGTGACCATGGCGACCCGGTTCAACGGCTTCGGCGATATCGACGCCGTGATCTGCGAGGATGCTCCGGCCGCCTCCATGTTCGGCCTCGCCCGTCGGTCCATCCCGGCGCCCCGCAGCGACCTCCAGAACGTGGTCGGCTTCTCGAAGGCGCGCGGCCGCAAGCGGCGGAAGAGGTAGCCAGGGGCCGGAAGTCACCCGGCGCGGTCGGTCGCTCCGTCCCGACCGCGCCCTGTTCCTTCCGACGGGCGCTCACCTCTCCGGAGACCTGAAGAGAATGAACGCTGAGACCCCGAAGACCAACCGCAAGGAAGAGCTGCTGTCGACCAAGGTCGAGCACGTGGCCATCGACCAGTATGACGCCCGCCCGGTGATCGACGCCATGCGCGGCATGAGCTTCACCAGCCGCGACACCGCCCGGGCCGCCGACATCTGGTCCATGTCGCTGGAGGACGATGACTGCTCTACCTGGCTGACCCTGGCGGGTTCCACCAGCGCCGGCGGCTGCATGCACATCTACCGGGACATGGTGAAGTACGGGATGATCGACGCCATCGTCTCGACGGGCGCCTCCATCATCGACATGGACTTCTTCGAGGCCCTGGGCTTCCGCCACTACCAGGCGAAGTCGAACGTCGACGACCGCGACCTGCGGGAGCTCTACATCGACCGCATCTACGACACCTACATCGACGAGGAAGAGCTCCAGAAGTGCGATGCGGTGATCTACGAGATCGCCAACATGCTGGAGCCGCGCCCCTATTCCAGCCGCGAGTTCATCCATGAGATGGGCCGCTGGCTGGCCGCCGGGAACGCCCGCAAGCCCGCCTCGCTGATCGAGACCGCCTTCCACGAGGGCGTGCCGATCTTCTGCCCGGCCTTCACGGACTCCTCGGCCGGTTTCGGCCTGGTCAAGCACCAGGTGGAGCGGATGAAGGCGGGCAAGCCCTACCTGACCATCGATTCCATCGCCGACTTCCGTGAGCTGACCGACATCAAGCTGGCGGCCGGGACCACCGGCCTCTTCATGGTCGGCGGCGGGGTGCCCAAGAACTTCGCCCAGGACACCGTCGTCTGCGCGGAAATCCTTGGCCACGAGGCCGAGATGCACAAGTACGCCGTCCAGATCACCGTGGCCGACGTCCGCGACGGGGCCTGCTCGTCCTCGACCCTCCAGGAGGCCTGTTCCTGGGGCAAGGTGGACGTCACCTGGGAGCAGATGGTGTTTGCAGAGGCCAGCACCGTGGTCCCGCTCATCGCGTCCGACGCCTGGCACCGCGGATCCTGGAAGACCCGCCGCAAGCGCCGCTGGGCGGACCTCTTCGCCAAGGCCGGCTGACCTCAGGGGCGCGGGGGTCGATCAGATCCCCGCGTACCACTCATAGCCGCGGTCCTCCCAGAAGCCGCCCTTGCCGCCCGAGATGTGGCTGAAGTCGGCGACGGCCTCGATCCGCGAGATGTACTTGGCGTGCTTGTAGCCCAGCTGGCGCTCCACCCGGAGGCGCACCGGCGCCCCGTGGGCGATGCTGAGGGGCGTTCCGTTCATCTCGTAGGCCAGCAGGGTCTGGGCGTGCAGGGCGTCCACCAGGTCGATGCTCTCGTAATAGCGACCGTCCTCGCCGGCCTCCGGGTCGAGGGTGTCGAAACAGTGGAAGACCAGGAAGCGCGCCTCGGGCTTCAGCCCCGCCTGGTCGAGGACGGGGGCGAGACGGGCGCCGGTCCACCGGGCGATGGCGGACCAGCCCTCGACACAGTCATGGCGGGTGACCTGGCTGCGTGACGGCAGGGCCCGCAGGGCTGCGAGGTCCAGGGCCAGGGGCCGCTCCACCAGGCCGTCGACGATGAGGCGATAGTCCGCGAACCCCCCGGCCGCCAGGGCCCGATAGGTGGGATCGCCCGGACTGATGGACCCGTTGGCTGGGAAGTCCGGGGAGATGGCGCTGTCCGGATACTCCCTCGCCAGCGTCCGGCGGTCGAAGAGCACCCGGTGAAGGCCCTGGTTAAGCTGCTCGGCGCCCTTGAGCCCGGCCCGCACGGCGGGGTCGCCGGCGATCCGGTCGCAGGCCGAGACGAGGGCGGCTGCGCCCGCGGCGGCGAGTCCCCTCAGCCAGGTGCGGCGCGAAGCGGTCATGGTCGGGTCTCCCGTACGCCCAGGGTCATGCCCCGGAGCCGCCGGAGGGGATGGTGGAGCAGCAGCATGAGGAGGTGCACCCCGATGAAGAGAGCGAGGAGGCCGGCGCCCAGGAAATGCGCCGAGCGCGCCGACTGGCGGCCGCCGAAGACATCCCCCGTCCAGGGGGCCGCCGCGTGGACAGCCGGCGACATGGCCAGCCCCGAGACGATCATCGCGGGCAGGACCAGGACCACGACGGCGAGGTAGGCCAGTCGCTGGAGAAGATTGTAGCCGCCGGACTCCGGCAGGCGCAGGGTCAGGTGGGCGGCGAGGTCGGCCAGGACCGCCCGCGGCGCCAGCATGGCCCGGGTGGGAACCAGGCTTCTGCGGAGCCGTCCTCCCGCAAGGCCGCCGACCAGGTAGGCGGCGAGGCCGAGGCCCAGCCCCCAGGCCGCCGCCAGGTGCCAGTTCCGGCCGGTGGCGAGAGAGCGGTATCCGGGCAAGGTCGTCCAGGCGGGGAAGGCGCGCTTCTCAGCCTCACCCGGAGGACCCGACCAGCCCAGCACGCCCGTTGTCTCAAACTCCCGCCCGCCGATCCGAAGGTACCCCTCCATGGCCTCGCCCCGCTCCCGGGCGCCGATCTTCAGCCAGGGGGCGTCGAAGCGCGAAACCTCACCCGTGTAGAGGGCGGGGTGGGCGTTGAAGATCTGCAGCCCGCTGGGCAGGAGAAGGAAGACCGAGACGGCGATCAGGGCGTGGGACAGACGCGTCCAGAGCCTGGGCCGAAGGGTGGCTTCGGCGTCTGAACTGGCCGGGTCGGGCGACAGGACGTAACCTCCGGGGAATCGGACGCGGCGCAGGCGCTGCGGAAGCTCAGAATGGGGGCGAGAAGCTTGGACAGGACCGTGGAGGTGTGGAGCGGCGGCGTCAACACCTGGGAATGCGACGAGATGGGTCACCTGAACGTCCGATTCTGGGTGGCCAAGGCGATGGAGGCCCTGGCCGGCCTGACCCGCCTCATGGGCATGCCCGACGCCTTTGCGCGCGGCGGCGGGGCCACCCTCGTGATACGCGACCTGCACATGCGCTTCCTGCGCGAGGCCAGGGCGGGCGCCTGCCTGTGGGCCTCAGGCGGCATTGTCGCCCTGGGCGAGGCCGACGCCGACATCCTGGTGGTCCTGCGCCATGCCGACGGCGCCCCCGCCGCCACCTTCCGTATCCGGGCCGGGCACGCCACGGCCTCGGACCTGCGCCCCTTTCCCTGGCCGGCGCGCATCCGCACCGCCTGCGCGGCCCTGGCCACCGAGGTCCCCGACTTCGCCGCCCCCCGCAGCATCGACCTGTCCCCCCTGCAGGAGACCCGGGCCAGCCTTGGATTCGCCGAGGCCCATGGCATGACGCGGATCGGCCTTGGGACCGTCCGTGCGGACGAGTTGGACGTCTTTGGCCGGATGCGCCCCGAAATGTTCATCGGCCGGGTCTCGGACGGGGTGGGGAGACTGTTCGGCCCGACCCGCCCTGGGCCTGACGCGGCGTCGGGTGAAACACCCCTGCGCATTGGCGGCGCCGTCCTGGAGTACCGGGTCATCCACCATGGATGGCCGGTCGCCGGCGAGCATGTGGAGGTCCGCTCCGGCTTCGCCGACTGCACCGCCCGGACCCGGCGGGTCTTCCACTGGATGCTGGACCCGGTCTCCGGCAAGCCCTGGGCCAGCGCCGAGGCCGTGGTGATCAGCTTCGACCTCGACGCCCGAAAGGTGGTCGACATCTCCGAGGCCGCCCAGGCGGAGTACCGCCGGCTCGCCATCCCGGGACTGGGGCTCTAACGAACACAGCCCTCATCAGACCTTCGGTCGGAGCTCCCCCTTGCTGCGCTCAATTCCTCCCCCCAGGGGGAGGTGGACCGCGCAGCGGGCCAGAGGGGGTCAACGGCGGCTCGGCTGACCCCCTCACCCGCCTTCGGCGGGAGCTCCCCCTTGGGGGAGCAATG
>JADBZH010000064.1 GCA_020402585.1 Phenylobacterium sp.
CAACACCCAGACCCTGGACCATGTGATCCGCCGGGAGCTGAACCTGGTGGAGGGTGACGCCTACAACCGCGCCCTGGTCGACCGGTCGGAGAACAATCTGAAGGGCCTCGGCTTCTTCAAGGAAGTGACGATCGAGGAGACGCCGACCGCCAATCCTGACCGGACGGACCTTCTGGTCAGGGTCGAGGAGCAGCCTACGGGCGAGCTGACCTTCAGCGCCGGCTATTCATCGGTGGACAGGCTGATGCTCGACCTGGGCATCACCCAGAGGAACTTCAGGGGTCGGGGGCAGGACGCCCGGGCCAGGATTTCCTGGGGCTCCTTCCGCCAGCAGTTGGACTTCTCCTTCACGGAGCCGCGTTTCCTCGACCGCAACCTGCGGGCCGGCGTCGACCTGTATTACTTTGTCTACGACCTGTCCGAGTACTCCTCCTACAAGACGACCTCCCTGGGCACGAACCTCCGGGTCGGCTTCCCCCTGACCTCCGACGCCTTCATGACCATGCGCTACGTGTTGCGCGAGGATGACGTCCAGGTGCCGGACGTCTTCTGCGACCCCTCCCAGCAGCAGGTCTCGCAGACCCTCTGCGACCAGCGCGGGCGCTACGCGACCTCCCTCCTGGGTTACCAGGTGACCCTCGACCGCCGGAACGACCCTGTCCGGCCCACGCGGGGCTTCTTTGTCAGCCTGGCCCAGGATCTCGCGGGCCTTGGCGGGGACGTGCAGTACCTGCGCTCGGAGCTTGAGGGGGGGTGGTACTACGGCTTCAACAAAGACTTCGTGCTGAGCCTCTCCGGCAGTTCCGGCTACATCAGCGCCTGGGGCGACGACGCCATCCGGATCAATGATCGCTTCTACAAGGGCGGAAACAGCTTCCGGGGCTTCCGGGTCGCCGGCATCGGTCCCCGCGACATCAGCTTCGGCCGGTCGGACGCCCTGGGCGGAGAGGCCTTCGCCATCGGGTCGGCGGAACTCACTGTCCCGACCTTCATTCCTCAGCAGTACGGGATCCGGGCCTCGATCTTCACCGATGTCGGGACGCTCGGCATCCTGGACGAGAAGATCAAGACCGGGTCCGACGGCAAGCCCATTCCGGGCATTTTCGACGACCTCTCCCTGCGCGCCTCTGCAGGCCTGTCCGTCTTCTGGCGCTCACCCATGGGACCGATCCGCTTCGACTTCAGCCATATCCTCCAGCGCGAGGAATACGACCGGGTCGAAACCTTCCGCTTTTCCCAAACCACCAAATTCTGAGAACCTCCAAGATGAACAAGACCGCCTCCTTCGCCGCGTCAGCGGCCATCCTGCTCACTTCAGCACCGGCGCTCGCACAAACGCCGCCGGCCTTGCCTCCGATCAACCATGGCCCGACCCTGGCGGGCGTCTGCATCCTGTCGCTTGACGGTGCAATCGGGTCATCGACTGTCGGCAAGTATGTCCAAACCCGACTCCAGCAGATCAGTCAGCAGGTGCAGACCGAGCTCACCTCAGAGCAGACCGCCATCCAGAATGAAGCCAGGACCCTGGACGGGCAGAAGGCCACCCTTGATCAGGGGACGTTCGATCAGAGGAACGCCACGCTTCAGGTCCGCGCCGCCGCCCTGCAGCGCAAGGCCCAGCTGCGCGAGCGCGAGTTGCAGGCCACTCAGCAGAAAGCCCTTGGGAGGGTTGGCCAGGAGCTCGAACCCGTCATCCGCGCCTCCTATCAGCAGGCCAAGTGCAGCGTTCTTCTGCAGAGGGACTCCATCGTCCTTGCGAACCCCGCCATGGACATCACCACCTCCGTCGTCACCGGCCTGAACGCCAAGATCACCCAGTTCGCCTTTGACCGCGAGCGTCTTGACCAGGCGGCGCCGGCGCCGGCTCCGGCGGCTGCGGCCCCGGCCCAGCCCCCCCGGAGGCCGTAGGGGCTGGCGTCCCCGTCGCGGGTCGGGGAGGATGCGGGGCATGCCTGATCCACGCTTCTTTGAGTCGACCGGTCCCCTCTCCCTTGAGGCCGTCTGCCAGCTGACCGGCGCCCGTGCGCCGGACGGCCAGGCGGACATGGCCCTCGACCGCGTCGCCATCGCTTCGCGCGGTGGGCCCGGGGCGGTGGTCTTCGTCACGGGCCGAAGCTTCCTGGAGGATCTCCAGCGCCAGCCGCCCAGCGCCTGCTTTGTCCCGGAGTCTCTGGCGGGCGAGCTTCCTGCGGGCTGCGCTCCCCTGGTTCATCGCAATCCTCATGGAGCCTTCGCCCTTGCGGCGGAGGCCCTGCATGCGCCCCGGCGCCACCTGGGCGCCGACCCGGTCTCCCCTGAAGCCCGGCTGGAGCCGGGTGTAAGCCTCGGCCCCGGCGTCGTCGTGGGGCCCGACGCCTCCATCGGAGCGGGATCCGTGATCGGGCCCAATACGGTGATCGGACCCGGCGTTGCGATCGGGCGGAACTGCCGGATCGGCTCCAACGTTTCGATCGGGTTCGCCCTCCTCGGCGACCGGGTGAAGGTCCTGTCCGGCGTCGTGATCGGGGAGGCGGGATTCGGCGCCACGGCGGGATCGACCGGTCTGATCGACGTCCCACAGCTGGGGCGGGTGATCCTGCAGGATGGCGTGACCATAGGCGCCGGCAGCGCGGTCGACCGGGGCGCTTTCGAGGACACGGTCATCGGCGAGAACACCAAGCTCGATAACCTGGTGCATATCGCCCACAATGTGCGGATCGGTCGCAACTGTGTGATCGCCGCCCAGACAGGCATCGCCGGCAGCGTCACCATAGGGGATGGCTGCCAGTTCGGCGGGCAGGCCGGAATCGCCGATCACCTGACCATTGGCGACGGCGCCCGGATCGGCGCGTCCGGCGGCGTCCTGAAGAATGTCCCGGCGGGCGAGACCTGGGCAGGCTTCCCCGCCAAGCCGGTCCAGCGTTGGCTGCGGGAGGTCGCCTGGCTCTCCCGTGCCGCCGGCGTCCGCAGCAGAGGAGGGGAGTGATGACCGACGCGGTCGCGGCCACGAGCATTGATATCAGCGAGATCCTCGCCCGCATTCCCCACCGCTATCCCTTCCTGCTGGTGGACCGGGCGGAGGACTATGTCCCCGGGGAGTCCATCACCGGCATCAAGGCCGTGAGCATCAACGAAGCCTTCTTCCAGGGCCACTTCCCGGACTATCCGGTCATGCCCGGGGTGTTGATCGTCGAGGCCATGGCCCAGACCGGCGCCGTGCTGATGTCCAAGACCCTGGATGTGGACCCCCGGGGCAAGACCATCCTTTTCGCCTCCGTGGACAACTGCCGTTTCCGGCATCCCGTCCGCCCGGGTGATCTCCTGAAACTCAACGTCCGGGTCGCCAGGGCCCGGGGCGGACTCTTCAAGTTCGAAGGGCGCGCCATGGTGGGCGACAAGATCGCCGCCGAGGCGGAATTCGCCGCCATGCTGGTGGAGACCCCGCAATGACCGTCGACATCCACCCTACCGCCATCGTCGCCCCCGGCGCCCAGCTGGACGAGGGGGTCAGCGTCGGACCCTATAGTCTGATCGGCGAACACGCCCGGATTGGCGCGCGCACCCGGATCCTGGCCCATGTGGTGATCGAGAACCGGACGACGATCGGCGCCGACTGCCTGGTCCGCAACTTCACCAACCTGGGCGGTCCCCCGCACCATACCGGCTACAAGGGCGAACCCACCGAGCTCGTGATCGGGGACCGGAACCAGATCTGGGAGCATGTCACCATGCACATCGGCACCGCCAATAGCGGTGGCGTCACCCGGGTAGGAAACGACGGCATGTTCATGGCCACCAGCCATGTCGGCCACGACTGCAGCGTCGGCAACAACGTCATCCTCGCCCACTCGGCGACCCTCGGCGGGCATGTGGAGATCGGGGACCATGTGATGGTGTCCGGCCTGGCCGCCGTCCACCAGCACTGCCGGGTCGGGCGCTTCGCCTTCATCGGCGGGCTGGCCGCGGTCACCAAGGACGTCATTCCCTATGGCCTGGTCTGGGGCAACCACGCCCACCTCGAGGGCCTGAACCTGGTCGGCCTCAAGCGCCGGGACTTCAGCCGCGAGACCATCAGCCACCTGCGCGCCGCCTACCGGCTGCTCTTCGCCCGGGAGGGCAGCTTCCAGGAGCGGATCGACGACACCCTGGCCCTCTACGGGCATAGCGCGCCGGTCCTGGAGGTCATCGACTTCATCCGCGCGGACGAGGCCAATCGTCCGATCTGCCTCCCCGCCCGGGAGGACTGAGCCCCGTGCCGGGGCGCCTCGGCCTGATCGCGGGAGGCGGCGACCTGCCGCTCCAGATCGCGCGTCATTGCGTGGAGACCGGCCGGCCCCTCTTCGTGGTTCGACTGCGGGGTTTTGCCGATTCCTCCATGGAGGCCTTTCCCGGTGAGGTCGTGGGGCTGGCAGAGGTGGGGCGCTGCATTCGCGTGCTCAAGCAGGCGGGATGCGAGTCGGTCTGCCTCGCCGGAAACGTCGCCCGGCCGGACTTCGCCGCCCTCAAGCCTGACCTGCGCGGCATGGCCATGCTTCCCCGCCTGGTCCTTGAGGCCCGCAAGGGCGACGACGCCCTGCTCCGGGCGGTCCTCGACGAGTTCCGCAAGGAAGGTTTTGTCATCGAAGGCGCCCACGAGGCCCGCAGCGACCTCGTCCTCGGCGCCGGTGTCCTTGGCCGCCATGCGCCTGACGCCAGCCACAGGGCGGACATCCAGCGCGCCCTCGAGATCGCCCGGCGGATCGGTGAGCTGGACATCGGCCAGGGCGCCGTGGTGTGCGACGGCCTGGTCCTCGCCGTGGAGGCCCAGGAAGGCACCGACGCCATGCTGCGCCGGGTGGCGGAGGATGTCGCCCCCGCCCTGCGGGGCGAGGCGGGCCGGCGCCGCGGCGTCCTGGCCAAGGCGCCCAAGCCCATCCAGGAGACCCGGGTGGACCTGCCCACCATTGGCCCGGCCACGGTGCGAGGAGCGGCCCAGGCCGGGCTCGCCGGACTGGTGGGCGAGGCGGGCCGGACACTGGTTCTCGAGCGTGAGGCGCTGGTGGCCCTTGCGGATGAGCTCGGGCTCTTCGTCATGGGGGTCGAACCGCCATGAACCCCGGATCGCCCGTCATCATGCTGGTGGCCGGAGAGGCTTCCGGGGATGACCGGGGCGCCGGGCTCGCACACGCCCTGCGCCGTCGTCTGGACGGGAACCTGAAGCTCATCGGCGTCGGGGGCCCGCGCATGGCTGAGGCCGGCGTGCCCAGCCTGTTCGACATGGCTGAGATCTCGGTCTTCGGCCTGCTTGAGGGGCTCCTCGCCATTCCCCGGGTCCGGCGGCGGGCGCAGGAGGTGGCCATGGCGGCCGCCCGCGAGGGCGCCGATCTGGTGGTCCTGATCGACTCCTGGGGCTTCAGCTGGCTGGCCGCCCGTGCCCTCCGCCGCCTCGCCCCCAGGGTCCGCCTGGTCAAGTACGTCGCGCCGCAGGTCTGGGCGACCCGGCCGGGCCGGGCCAAGGCGCTGGCGGGTCTTGTCGACCACCTGTTGGTGATCAACAGCTTCGAGCCGCCCTATTTCGAGGCCTGGGGCCTGCCCACCACCTTTGTCGGCAATCCGGCCCTGCACATGGACTTCTCGGCCTGCGATCCGGCCGGGTTCCGAAGCCGGCACGGCATCGGCGCCGAGGCGCCGGTCCTCCTGGTCCTGCCGGGCAGCCGGCCGGGCGAGGTCGACCGCCTCCTGCCGCCCTTCGAGGACGCCATCCGCAGGCTCAAGGTGGGTCACCCCAGCCTCCAGGTGGTCCTGCCGGTCGCCGAGTCCGTCGCGGACCGCGTCAAGGCTGTTGTCGCGGGCTGGCCGTTTCGCGTCCACGTGGTGGAGGGTGAGGACGAGAAGCGCGAGGCCCTGCGCGCGGGGGACCTGGCCCTGGCCTGCTCAGGAACGGTCACGCTTGAGGTCGCCCAGGCGGGCGTACCCATGGTGGTGGCCTACCGCCTCGGGTCAGTGACCCACTTCGTCGCCAGGTTCCTGATCCGGACGCCCTGGGTGGTCCTGTTCAATATCGCCGCGCGGGATTTCGTGGCGCCCGAACTGATCCAGGACGACTGCACGGGCCCGCGTCTCGCCGCTGAGCTGGACCGGCGCCTGCGAGACCCGGCGTTCCGCCGCGCCCAGGTCGCCGCACAGGACTCCGCCCTGGACCAAATGGGACGCGGCGGCCCCGATCCCTCGGAGGCCGCCGCGCTGGTCGTCCTGGAAGTGCTGTCCGGGGATCAGCCGCGCTTGTCGAGCGGCACGTAATCCCGGGACGCCGCGCCGGTGTAGATCTGCCGCGGACGCCCGATCTTCTGGGACGGATCCTCGATCATTTCCTTCCACTGGGAGATCCAGCCCACCGTCCGCGCCAGGGCGAACAGCACGGTGAACATTTCAGGCGGGAAGCCGAGGGCCCGCAGGGTGATGCCCGAATAGAAGTCGACGTTCGGATAGAGCTTGCGCTCCACGAAGTAGGGATCGTTCAGGGCGATCTTTTCCAGCTCCATGGCCACCTTCAGCAAGGGGTCGTCGGAGTGGCCGACCTCGGCCAGGACCTCGTGGCAGGTCTGCTGCATGACCTTCGCGCGCGGGTCGTAGTTCTTGTAGACCCGGTGTCCGAAGCCCATCAGCCGGTACTTCCGGTCCTTCACGCCCTGGACGTACTCGGGGATACGATCCACCGAGCCGATCTCGGCCAGCATGTTCAGGGCCTCTTCGTTGGCCCCGCCATGGCTGGGCCCCCAGAGGCAGGCGATGCCGGCGGCGATGCAGGCGAAGGGGTTGGCCCCCGAAGACCCCGCCAGGCGCACGGTCGAGGTCGAGGCGTTCTGCTCGTGGTCCGCATGCAGGATGAAGATGCGGTCCATGGCCCGGGTCAGGACCGGGTTCGGCTTCCAGTCCTCGGCGGGAACCGAGAAGCACATGCGCAGGAAGTTCTCCGAGTAGGAGAGCTCGTTGCGCGGATAGACGAAGGGCTGGCCCCGGAAATACTTGAAGGCCCGCGCGGCGATGGTCGGCATCTTGGCGATCAGCCGGTGCGACGAGATGATCCGCTGCTGCGGATCGTCGATGTTGGCGCTGTCGTAATAGAAGGCGGACAGGGCGCCGACCGCACCGACCATGATGGCCATCGGGTGAGCATCACGCCGGAAGCCATTGAAGAAACGATCAAACTGATCATGGACCATGGTGTGGTTCGTGATCGTGTTCTGGAAGGTCTCGTATTCCTTGGCGCTGGGCAGGTCGCCGTTCAGGAGAAGGTAGCAGACCTCCAGGAAGGTCGACTTCTCGGCCAGTTGGTCGATCGGGTAGCCGCGGTGAAGCAGGACGCCCTTGTCGCCATCGATGAAGGTGATCTTGCTTTCGCAGGAGGCTGTCGAGGTGAAGCCGGGGTCATAGGTGAAAACATCCGCTTCTGCATAAAGCTTGCGGACATCCACCACGGCCGGGCCATCGGTGCCCCGAAGGACGGGAAGCTCGACGGTCTTGCCCTCGACGCTGATCTTTGCCGTATCCCCCATCACATCCCCTCGTTCCGGTGGAAATTGAACCTCAGTTTTAAAGCCTTATAGCGCCTAACGCTTCGTTAGGAAGGGCATCCTGAATCCGGGCCAGGCTTTCGTCCCGGCCGATGGAAACGAGGGCGCCCGCCAGATCAGGCGCCGGTGATCCCCCTGACAGAACGGCGCGCAGGGCAGGGCCGAACTTGCCGATCCCGACCCCTTCGGCCTCTGCGAAACTCCGGATGGAGGCCTCAAGCGCCGCGAGCGTCCATTCGGCCCCCTCAATCCAGGCGGCCAGTCGACCCAGGCGGGCGCAGGTCTCTTCGGTCAACTGCCCGCGCGCCTTCTCCGGCAGCTCCAGGGGGCG
>JADBZH010000065.1 GCA_020402585.1 Phenylobacterium sp.
CACCATCAACCTCCGGGGCCTCGGGCTGACCCGGACGCTCTCGCTGATGAACGGCGAGAGGCTGTCGACCATCACCGCCGCGGGCGGGCAGGAGTTCGTCAACATCAATGTGGTCCCGACCATCGCCGTCGGTCAGGTCGAGGTCCTGCGCGATGGCGCCGCAGCCACCTACGGTTCCGACGCCGTGGCCGGGGTGGTGAACTTCATCACCCGCAGGGACCTGGATGGTTTCGAGGTCAACGGGAAGTACGCCCTGATCGACGGCTCGGATGGAGACTACGAAACCTCCGCAGCCTGGGGCCGGAAGTTCGACAATGGCAATGTCCTTCTGGCGGCTTCCTACAGGCACCGAAGCGAACTGATTGGCGCGGACCTGCCCTGGACGCTGCCGAACGCGGTCTTCCCGGACACCCTCAACATCAGCGGCATTTCGGGGGCGAGCAATCCTGGCGGGTACAACGCCATCCTCGGAACCCCGGTGATCGGACCCAATGGCGGCTTCGTGCAGGATCCCGCCAGACCGGGCGTGCCCCTGGGCGCGACCCTTTCAGCCACCTTTTCCGATGCGGGGTGCACCCAGCTGGGCGGCCTGTCCTTCGTACCGAACGGACAGTGCTTCTACCCCTTCACCTATCATGACAACCGTGTCGCGAACGAAGACCACTACCAACTCTATGGTGAAGCCAACTTCGAGCTGAACGACTCCCTGCGGTTCCACGGCGAGGTTCTCTGGTCCCGGACGAGTGTCCCGGACGATCGGGTCTCCGCCTCGCAGTCCACCGTCCAGTTTCCCACCCCGATCGAAGCGAGCGGCTCCTCGCCGGGGGGCGGGTCATCGCCCATGCCGGCCGCGCCCGGTGCCATCCAGTCGCGCTATTTCGTTCCTGCAAGCAATCCCGGGCTGCAGGCCCTGTTCAATCCCTGTCCGACCGCCACACAGCCCCAGATCACGGCGGCGATCTGCGCCGCGGCGCTCGCCAATGGCGTCACCATGAACCAGACCCAGTGGCGTCCAGCGGCGATGGGGGGCAATCCCATCCATGGGTTTGACGCCGACCGGCAGAGCAACCAGATCACCTCCTTCCGCGTCGTCGGCGGATTCATCGGTGAACTGGCCAACGGCTGGGAATGGCGGACCTCCCTCAACTACATGCGGGCCGAGCAGGTCAACAAGACCCCCGATCGTTATGTGAACCGCATCCAGCTGGCCCTTCGCGGGCTTGGCGGGCCGGGCTGTAATCCGGGGACAGGGACGCCCGGCGTCGGGTCTTGCCTGTACCTGAACCCCTTCGCCAACTCGATCCAGAAGTCGAGCATCAACGGCGCCAACTATGGGCAGGCCACCGGCCTGAAGCAGGGCCCCGCGGTCGACGCCACGGTCTGGAGATGGCTGCAGGATGATGCGATCAGCACCACCACCCAACAGCTCGCTACGGCTCAGGTCCAGCTAGCCGGGGACTTCGGAGACTTCAAGCTCTGGACCGACGATGCGATCAGCTGGGCCGTGGGCGCACAGTGGCGTTACAACGACCGCACCATCGCCCTGTCCACCAACTTCGATGGCGACGCGACACCCTGTGTGGACAGTCAGCCCTACGGCGACGGACTGCCGACCTGTGCGGCGCCGGGAGGGGGCCCGTTCACCTTCATCGGATCGGGCAGGGAGAGCGACATCGACCGGCAGGTAACCTCGTTCTTCGGGGAACTGCAGGCGCCGATCCTCGACAACGTGGTGGCGAGCTTCGCCATTCGGAACGAGCAGTACGGCGGCAATGTCGGGTCTACAACCAACCCGCGCGCCTCGGTGCGCTGGCAGGTCACGCCCTGGATGGCTGTGCGGGGTTCCGCGGGCACCACCTTCCGGGCGCCCCCGGTGGCGGCGCTGGACCCCGGGTTCGGATTTATCCAGGCCCAGTTCTCGAATCCTGTCACCGGAGCGCCGCTCTACAGGCCTGTGCAGACCTTCGGGAACCCCAACCTCGAGCCCGAGACCGCGGATACCTACAATGTTGGTTTCCTGTTTGAATCCGGGTCCTTCCAGGGACAGATCGACTTCTTCAAGTTCGCCTTCAAGAAGGAGATCACGACGGAGACTGCCGCGCGGATCTACGGCGCGATGTTCCCGGGGTCCAACCCGGCGACATGGCAGTGCGGGACCTCCGCCCTGTTCCAGCGCTTTGTGTTCGGCACCGAAACCGTCAACTCGACGCTCTACGGCGCCCAGGCCGTGCCCACCTGCCATCCGAACAACTTCCTTTCGGTCCGCAACAACGTCATCAACGGGCCGGATACAGAGATCACCGGCATTGACATCAATGCGTCCTATTCGTGGCTTGATTTCTTCTCGGGCAACCTCACGGTAGGCGGAGACGCGAGTATTCTCAACGATTACAAGCGGGAATCGGCGATCCTGCTCAACACGAACATCGTGTTCGACGCAGCTCTGAACAGGGCAGGAAAGTCGGAGCTCTTGTCGGCCTTCTATTCCTACCCGCGTCTGCGCGGAAACATCTATGCGAACTGGGGGGTTGGCGACCATAACCTGCGTTGGACGTCGCGTTACTGGTCAGGCACCGACGACGTCAACGCCGTCGTGGCGGGCAAGCGCCTTGAGCGGGGTGACCGCTGGGTGCACGACTTCACCTATCGCCTGGCCTTCCAGGACCGGTGGACCGCGACCCTGTCGGTCCGGAACGTCTTCGACGACCAGCCGCCCTTCTACAAGAGCCAGTACAACTACGACTACATGACCCAGAACCCCCTGGGCCGTGTGTTCGAGTTCGGAATGCAGGCCAAGTTCTGATCCGCCGTTGCAGTCTGCGCCCCATCCTCCGGGTTGGGGCGCAGGGTCGCTCCGGTCTTCGCCCGGCCTCATCCGACGTGGGAGGATGGATACCCTCGGTTGTTTTATGGATCGGCGGAAGTTCGTCTTAAAATCGGCCATTGACGTGGGGTAACAGACAAGAAAAGACTTTCGTCTGCGGGGTTTCTTTCAGGAACCTAGGCCAGTCGGACGAGAGGGGGCCATGTCCGGTTACGGTTTTGATGACAGTCAGGAAGATTCGGTCCGGATCAGCGGGCGCGTAAAGTGGTTCGATGAGGGCAAGGGTTACGGCTTCATTGTCCCCGACCAGCCTGAACTTACCGACCGCAAGGATGTCCTGCTCCACGTGACTTCCCTTCGCGGCGTGGGGCGCGAGGTTGCGCCTGAGGGCGCTTCGCTGTCCTGTTCGGTGGTGCGCAGACCCAAGGGCTGGCAGGTTTCTGAGATTCACGATTTCGACGATAGCACCGCCCAACCCGCCCAGGAGCGCCGCTTCGACCGGGACGGCGGCTTCCGAAGGGAGCGTGACGGGGGGGGCTATGGCGGCTCCCGTGACCGCGATGGATATGACCGCGGCGGCAGGGGCGGCTTCCAGCCTCGGTCCAACGGCGGCGGCCGGGCGCCGGTCGCCGAAGGGCCCTTTGAGCGCGCCAAGGTGAAGTGGTTCAACCGGACCAAGGGCTATGGCTTTGTCGTGCGCGAGCAGGAGTCGGGGGACATCTTCGTCCACATCGAGACCTTGCGCCGCGCCGGTGTCGAGGATCTGCAGCCGGGCGAGGACCTGATGGTCCGCTTCGGGAACGGCCCCAAGGGACTGGTGGTGGCCGAGGTCCAGCTGATCTGACTGGCGCCCCCGGCGGGCCGGGTTTAAGGGCAGGGTATGCGATCCACGCGCTTTCGCCTCCTGCTGGCGGCCCTCGTCCTGTTGACCGCCCCCTTGGCGCTCTCGGCCGCACCCGCGGCCTCCGCCCCGACCTGCATCGGCAACCCTGAACTGAAGCCCCTGCGGCCTCTCACCGTCCGGACGGCGAAGGGTGAGTTCCGCTTTCTGGTTGAGGTCGCCGACTCCGACCGCGAACGCGAACTGGGAATGATGTGCCGCCGCAGCCTGGCGCCCGACCGGGGCATGCTGTTCGACTTCGGCCGCGAGCGGCCGGACGCCGCCTTCTGGATGCGGAACACCCTGATCCCCCTGGACATCATCTACATCCGCCGGGATGGGGTCGTGCGCTCCATCATCCGAAACGCCCGGCCCCTGGACGAGACCCCGAGGCCCGCGGGCGGGCCGATCCTGGGGGTTCTGGAACTGGCCGGTGGCCGGGCGGCGCAGATTGGCCTTCAGCCGGGCGACCGCATCGATTTTCCCATCTTCCGGAGCCGCCCTTGACCCGCCCTTCGTCCGCTGAGCCGGCTTCCGGCCCTGAGGTCATTTCGCCGCCGCCGGGCTTCGTCCAGTCTGCAACCCGCGGGCCCTATTCGACGCATAACGGACCGTACTTCCATCGGGATCCGCAGGGGGAGATGACGGAGCACGCCTTCTTCGCCCTGCCGCGCCACGCCAATGGCCTGGGCCTCGTGCACGGGGGCATGCTGACCTCGTTCATGGACGGCCTCCTGGCCGCCGCGGTCTGGCGGGCCTCTCGCCGGTCAAGCGTGACCATCCACCTCGGCGTCGATTTCCTCCACATGGCGCGGGTGGGGGAGTGGGTGTTTGGCGAGAGCCGGGTCACCCGCCTGACCCGTGACGTCGCCTTCGTGGAGGGCCGGGCCCACATCGCCGGGACCGATGTCGTCCGGGCGAGCGGGGTCTTCAAGCTGATGCGCAAGCCCGCGGACTGATTGCGGAATGACGCGAAGACGGCTATCGCGAACCTGTGCCGGCGCTCTTTTCGGGGCGTAGCGCAGCCTGGTAGCGCATCTGCTTTGGGAGCAGAGGGTCGCGTGTTCGAATCACGCCGCCCCGACCAGAGCCGGCAGGAAGAACGGGGACAGTCATGATCGCGCGCATTTTCCGTCCGTCGAAGACCGCCATGCAGTCCGGCAGGGCCCGCGCCCAGGAGTGGGTGCTGGAGTTTGCACCGGCTTCGGCCCGGACGCCGGATCCCCTTATGGGCTGGACCCTGACGGACGACACCAGCGCGCAGGTCCGCCTGAGCTTCGAGACCCGGGATGACGCCGTGGCCTACGCCCAGAAGCACGGCCTGGCCTTCCAGGTGACCGAGCCCAAGGCGCCCAGGCGCATCCTCAAGGCCTACGCTGACAACTTCTCCGCCGACCGCAAGCAGCCCTGGACCCACTGATCCGGCGGCCGCCTCCAGAGCGCCCGTAGCTCAACCGGATAGAGCATCCGCCTTCTAAGCGGACGGTTGCAGGTTCGAGTCCTGCCGGGCGCGCCAGGTCCTATTGAGGCGAAGGGGCGTCGGCCGGGAAGTCGGACAGGGGTTTGGCGCGCCCCGCCGGGCCGACCGGCCCGGTACAGGCGGCCAGGCCCAGCAGGCCGGCGAGGGGCGCAAGACGCGTCGTTGGAGCTTCCCCACGCCCGCCAGCCTGTCCCGGCGGATCAGGCCTTGGCCATGTTGATGACGTGCTGCTGGGTGAACTCGGCGAGGCCTTCCTCGCCCAGCTCGTTGCCTACGCCCGAGAACTTGGCGCCGCCGAAGGGAATGTTGGGCGCCAGTTCAGCGTGCTTGTTGATCCAGACCGTGCCGGTGTCCATGCGGCCGGCCAGGTCGAGGGCGCGGTCGAGGTCCTTGGACCAGATGGAACCGCCCAGGCCATACTCGGACGCGTTGGCCCGGCGCACGGCGTCCTCGCCGTCCTTGATCTTGATGACCGGCAGGACCGGACCGAACTGTTCCTCGTCCACCAGTCGGGCGCCGTCCTCGATGTCGCGGACGATGGTCGGGCGGATGAAATAGCCCTTGCCCTCGGCGCGACCGCCGCCGGCGATCACCTTGCCCTGGGTCTTGGCGTCCTCGATCAGGCCGAGGACCTTCTCGAACTGGCTCTTGTTCTGGAGCGGACCCAAGGTCACGCCCTGCTGGAGGCCGTCGCCCATCACGGCGGCGTCGGCCAGCCTGGCCAGCTCGTCGCACATGGCGTCGTAGATGCTCTCGTGGACATAGGCCCGCTTCACGGCGATGCAGACCTGGCCGGAGTTCTGGAAGGCGGCGCCGAAGATCTTGGGGGCGGCCTCCTTGGGCTCGACCCCGTCCAGGACGATGGCGGCGTCATTGCCGCCGAGCTCCAGGGTGACGCGCTTCAGGGCCTCGGCGGCTCCGGCCATCACCTTCTTGCCCGTCTCGGTGGAGCCGGTGAAGGACACCTTGCGGATGTCCGGATGGGCGGTGATGGCGCCGCCCAGGTCGTTGGCGTCCGAGATCACGTTCAGGACGCCGGGGGGCAGGATGTCCTTCACCAGCTCGCCGATGCGCAGGGTCGTCAGGGGCGTGGTCGCGGCGGGCTTGAGGATCACGGTGTTGCCGGCCAGCAGGGCGGCCGGGACCTTGAAGGCCATCAGGATGATCGGGAAGTTCCAGGGCACAATGGCGCCCACGACCCCGAGCGGCCGCCGGCGGGAGATGACCTTCCGGGCGTCGGAGTCCTCGATGACCTTCTCGGGCAGGTCGAGGCTGGCGAAGTAGCGGAAGAAGGCGGCGGCGCCGAAAACCTCGCCCATGGCGTCCTGCAGGGGCTTGCCCTGTTCCTGGACGAGGGTGCGGGACAGGGTCTCCAGGTCGCCCTGGATGGCGTCGGCCATGGCCAGCAGGGCCTTGCGGCGCGCGTCAATCGGGGTGGCGGCCCAGGCGGGGAAGGCGCGCTTGGCGGCGGCGACGGCCTGGTCCAGCTGGGCCTTGGAGGCGCGCGGGCACTCGACCAGCACCTCTTCGGTCGCCGGGTTGATCACCGACATCGTGGCGTCGCCGTCCACCAGCTGGCCATCGATCAGAAGCTTGTAGGGACCCATGTCATCCTCCCGCGAAACGTTGGCGGCACAATGGGGGGATGACGTCGCGCCAATCAAGCCCGGGGTTGCGCGGGTGGGGGCCGACGGGTCAATCTTGCGTCCTCGAAGGGGGAGGCGATCCATGTTCCTGCGTCTGGCCAGCGGCCTGTTCTGTGCAGTCTTGCTTGTGCTTCCCGCCGCAGCTGCCGGCCTCACGGGTGTCGAGCGCCGGATGGTCTCGACCGTCGACGCGGGGCAGGACCGGCAGCTCGCCCTGCTCGAGGAACTTGTCGCCATCAATTCGGGGACGATGAACCTGGCGGGGGTCGAGGCCGTCGGCCGGCGGGTGGCCCGGGAGTTCCAGGATCTCGGCTTTGAGGTCCGCTGGAGCCCCATGGCCGAAACGGGCCGGGCAGGG
Source organism: Phenylobacterium sp. (assembly GCA_020402585.1). Taxonomy (GTDB): domain Bacteria; phylum Pseudomonadota; class Alphaproteobacteria; order Caulobacterales; family Caulobacteraceae; genus Phenylobacterium. The sequence continues at coordinate 7,189 of JADBZH010000065.1, forward strand.
CATCTGATCGCCGTCCACCGGGGCGGGGGCGGGGGGCGCCGCATGCTTCTCATCGGCCATCTGGACACCGTCTTCGAGCCCGACAGCCCCTTCAAGGGATACGTCCGCAGCGGCGACACCGTCGTCGGACCGGGGGTGAACGACATGAAGGGCGGCATCGTCATCATGATCGGCGCGCTTCGCGCCATGAAGGCCGCCGGGACCCTCAAGGGCGCGAACATCACCGTTGTTCTCACCGGGGATGAAGAGCGCGTCGGGAGACCTGTTGAAATCGCCCGCCGCGACCTGATTGCGGCCGCCCGGGAGTCTGACGTCGCCCTCGATTTCGAAGGTCTCGCCCGGGAGAACGGCGCTGACATGGGGTCCATCGCCCGCCGCTCCTCCAACACCTGGACGGTACGGATCAAGGCCAAGTCGGGCCATTCCTCCGGGGTCTTCTCAGAGAGCGCCGGATACGGCGCCATCTACGAGCTGGCCCGCATTCTCGACACCTTCCGCGAACAGCTCCGGGAACCGAACGCCACCTACAGCGTCGGTCTTGTCCTCGGGGGCGTCGACGCCGCCTTCAACCGTGACTCCACGGGCGGAAAGGCCTCGGGCAAGGGGAACATCATCCCCGGCGAAGCCCTGGCCATCGGAGACCTGCGGACCCTGTCCAACGATCAGACAGACCGGCTCAAGGCTCGGATGAAGGCCATTGTCGCGGACAGCCTTCCCGGGGCCAAGGCAACCCTGGAGTTCACGGAGGGCTATCCGGCCATGCCGCCGACCGAAGGCGCGCGCCGGCTGCTGGGAGAGCTGAACCTGGTGAACCGGGACCTCGGCTACCCGGCGATGCGCGAGCTTGATCCCCTCCGGCGCGGCGCCGGAGACATCGCCTTCGTCTCGCACCTCGTTGACGGCCTGGTGGGCCTGGGAGCCGGCGGAGAGGGCGCCCATGCTCCAGGCGAAACCATGGACATCCCCGCCATGCAGAGGCAGACCCGCCGGGCCGCCCTCCTGATGAGCCGGCTGGCGGCGCGCTAGGATCCTGCCGACGCCCGGAAAGCAGTGAGGGCCCTTTCGAGGTCGGCGATGAGATCCGCCGGATCCTCCAGGCCAATGTGCAGCCGGACCAGGCCGCCTCCGTACTCTCGTCGGAGACTGCGCACCTTCAGTTGGGGATCGCAGTCGATGGCCAGGCTCTCGAACCCACCCCATGAAAAGCCGAGGCCAAAGATCTTAAGGGCGTCCAGGAAGGCCGCACTCGCTTCCGCCGGGGCGGGTCGCAAAACAAGGGCGAAAAGGCCGCAGGCGCCCGAGAAGTCCCGCTTCCACAGCTCGTGTCCCGGCGCCCCGGGCAGGGCGGGGTGGAGGACAGCCGCGACCTCGTCCTGGGCCTGGAGCCATTCTGCGACGACCAGACCGCTCTCCCCGTGCCGCCGGAGCCGGACATCGAGGGTGCGCAATCCCCGGAGCATGGCGTAGGCGTCCTCAGCGGCGACGGACCAGCCGAGGTCAACGACGCCCGCTTGAAGCCGGGCGGCGACGCCCGGGTCCCGGGCCGCGGCGGATCCCATGAAGGCGTCTGAATGCCCGCCCACATACTTGGTCAGGGACTGGAGGGAGACATCCACGCCATGCTCCAGGGGCTTGAAGAGGTGTCCTGCGCCCCAGGTGTTGTCGATCAGGGTGAGGACCCCCCGGGCCCGGGCGGCCGCAGCGAGGGCGGGCACATCCTGCATCTCAAAGCTCAGGGAGCCGGGGCTCTCCATGAAGAGAGCCCGGGTCTTTGGCCCCATGAGCCCGACGATGGCCTCGGTCGGAAGCGTCGGATCGTAATAGCGGGTCTGAACGCCAAACCGCGCCAGGGTGCGGTCACAGAAGCGGCGGGTGGGCTTGTAGGCCGTATCGACCATCAGCAACTCATCGCCGGCCTGCATCACTGCGAGCAGAGCCCCTGCAATGGCTGCCACCCCGCTGGGGTAGAGCTCCACCGAGGCGGCCTGCTCCAGATCGCAAAGCGCGACCTTCAGGGCTTCATGGGCCCCGAGTCCCGCCCGACCGTAGGTGACGAAGGCGTCATCGTCGTACAGAGCCGCAGCGTCCGGCAGCAGGACGGTCGATCCCTTCTGGATGACCGGATTGACGGTTTGGGGCCCGGGTCCCTTGGGTTTGGGCGGATGCACCAGGCGGGTGGGCGGCCTCATGCCGCGCCTGTCGCAACCTCTCCGCCGCCTTCACGGCCCCACTCGGCCCAGGAGCCGTCATAGACGGCGGCCGGCGCCTGGAGGACCTCCAGCGCCAGGGCGAGCACGGAGGCGGTGACCCCGGAGCCACAGGTGGTGATGATCGGCCGCGCCAGGTCCACTCCCGCTTCACGAAAAGCCTCAGCAAGCGCCGCAAGCGGCTTCAGCTGGCCCTCAGGGGTCAGGAGCTGGTCGAAGGGCAGGTTCCTGGCCCCGGGCATGTGACCGGACCTGAGGCCGGGCCGGGGCTCCGGCGCCTCTCCGCGGAACCGGGGCGCAGACCGGGCGTCCACGACCTGCTCCAAACCCGAGGCGAGGGCGGCGATCACCTCCGCACGATCCCTCAGCCGCGCCCTCTCAAACCGCGGCTGCAAGGCGCCAGGGCTCGGTGGGCTGGGAGCCCCGGTCTCGAGCGGGAGCCCCGCCGCCTTCCAGGCCTTCAGTCCCCCATCCAGGACCCGGACCTGCTCATGACCCATCACCCTCAGATTCCACCACACCCGGGCGGCGGAGCGAATGCCGAAACTGTCGTAGACCACCACGTCAATCTCTGGACCCAACCCCAGCGCAGATGCCGCTTCGGCAAAGGCTCCGGGCGTGGGAAGCATATGCGGCAGGTCAACGGAGGTGTCGGAAACGGCGTCGATGTCAAAGAAGACGGCGCCGGGGATCCGTTCGGCGGCGAACTCCTCCTGACCGGATCGTCCCTCGGCGGGCAGAAACCAACTGGCGTCGAGGATACGAAGACCCGGATCCCCGAGCCGGGAGGCCAGTTCAGCCGCGCTGATCAGGGGCGAAGGGCTCACGCAAGCCACTCAGGAACCGGGAGCCCGCGCTCGCGAAGGAAGGATGGATTGTAGATCTTGCTCTGGTACCGCGCGCCCTGGTCACAGAGAATGGTCACCACGGTGTGGCCGGGACCAAGGTCGCGGGCCATGCGGATGGCGCCGGCGACGTTGATCCCTGTCGACCCCCCCATGATCAGCCCCTCGTGCGTCGCCAGGTCATAGACCACCTCGAGCATCTCCTCGTCGGGCACCTGGTACGGCATGTCGACCTTCAGGCCTTCGAGATTGGCCGTGATCCGTCCCTGGCCGATCCCCTCTGAAATCGAGGATCCCTCCGCCTTCAGTTCGCCCTGAGCGTACCAGTTGAAGAGCGACGCTCCCATGGGGTCGGCCAGGCCGATACGGACATCGGCGCGTCTCACCCTCAGCGCCTCGGCCACCCCGGCGAGGGTCCCGCCCGAACCCACCGCACAGATGAAGCCGTCGACCCGGCCCTCCGTCTGCTCCCAGATCTCCGGACCGGTTGTTTCGACGTGGGCCTGTCGGTTCGCCACATTGTCGAACTGGTTGGCCCAGATCGCCCCATGAGGCTCGGTCCGGTTCAGCTCCTCCGCGAGCCGCCCGGAGTAACGGACATAATTGTCCGGATTGGAGTAGGGGACGGCGTCCACCTCCACGAGCTCGGCGCCCAGCAGGCGGATGGCGTCCTTCTTCTCCTGGCTCTGGGTGCGCGGGATCACGATCGTCGTGCGGTAGCCAAGGGCCTGGCCGACCATGGCCAACCCAATGCCGGTATTGCCCGCCGTTCCCTCGACGATGCGCCCGCCGGGACGCAGGAGCCCCCGGCGCTCGGCGTCCCGGATGATGTAGAGGGCGGCGCGATCCTTCACGGACTGCCCCGGATTCATGAACTCAGCCTTGCCCAGGATCTCGCAGCCCGTGGCCTCGCTGGCCCGGTTCAGACGGATGAGGGGCGTCTGGCCGATGGCGTCTAGAACATTCCGCGCGATGGTCATGGGAGCTATCTAGGGCGTTCCAGGGGATGTCGCCATGCCGGGGTCAGGCCCGGGCCAGGCTGATCTGAATGACGTCGGTGCGACCCGTTCGGAATCCCGCCTCGCAGTAGCTGAGGTAGAAATCCCAGATGCTCCGGAAGCGCTCGTCGAAGCCAAGGCGACGGATCTCATCCCAGGCGGCGCCGAACTTGTGCTTCCAGATGGCGAGTGTGGCGGCGTAGTCCAGCCCGAACCGGTCCGGCTCGCTCCAGGCCAGGCCCGCGCGGCCGGTCTCCTGCATGAGCCGAGACTCCGAGATCAGCATCCCGCCCGGGAATATGTATCGCTGGATGAAGTCCGCGCGACGCCGGTAACCCTCAAAGAGCTCATCCTGGATCGTGATGATCTGGAGGCCGGCCCGTCCCGCCGGCTTGAGGCGGTCGTGGACCGCCTGGAAATAGGTCGGCCAGTACTTCTCCCCGACGGCCTCGAACATCTCGATGGAGGCCACTCGATCGAAGACCCCTGTCACGTCACGATAGTCGATCAGCTGGATATCCGCCCGCTCAGCGAGCCCGGCCTCGAAGATCCGCCGGCGGGCGAAGTCGTGCTGCTCCTTCGAGATCGTGATGCCGGTCACCCGCGCGCCGATCTCCCCCGCAGCGAACTCGGCGAACCCGCCCCAGCCGCAGCCGATCTCCAGCACATGATGGTCGGCCGAAAGCGACATCCTGCGGGCCAGGGCGCCGTACTTCTCCTTCTGCGCCGCCTCCAGGCTGTCGGCCCCGTTCTGGTAGCGCGCCGAGGAGTAGGTCATCGAAGGATCGAGCCAGCGGGAATAGAAGGCGTTCCCGAGATCGTAGTGGGCGTGGATGTTCCGGCGCGAGCCCTTGCGGGAGTTGGCGTTCAGCACGTGCCCCAGGAAGTTGAGAACGCCCACGAGAGGATTGCCCTCCGTCACCTGGGTCAGGTTCTGGAAGTTCAGGCTGAAGACCGACAGCACCGCTGTAAGGTCCGGCGTCTCCCATTCCCCTGCGGCGTACGCCTCGGCGAACCCGATGTCGCCAGCCATCAAGGCCCGGCGAATGAAACGGAAGTTGCGGATGCGGATGATCGCGGACGGACCGCCAGCCTCCGAGCGCAGCCGCAGCGCCCGGCCATCCGGCGTCACGAAGGTCACATCCCCAGCCATCCAGCCCCGGGTGATGGTGTCGAGGGCCGACCGGAAGATTCCCGGGAGTCCCTTGAGCGCCGGCGCCCGCTTTACGGCCCCTGGATGCAGGGCGAGGGTGTTGAGGCAGATTTCCTGGGCAAGCGACACGTCCGGGGGCTCCTGAGCATATCCGGCGGATGGCCGGCGTGGACAGGCGCATTTCCGGCTTGTGCAGGCGTTCGCCGCACGTCACTTAACGCCCTTGGGTCTACAGTCGTCTCGCAGGAGCGCCGAATTGTCCAGTCTGAACGCGGTCGTCGAGCTTTCGCCCCCGGCCGGCCGACCGGTGCGGATCGGCAACCAGGAGAGGCTGACGATCATCGCCGGCCCCTGCCAGCTTGAGAGCCGGCAGCATGCGCTGGAAACGGCCTCCGCGCTTCGGGAGATTGCCCAGCGCCTCGATATCGGGCTGATCTACAAGACGTCCTTCGATAAGGCCAACCGCACATCGGCTCGCGCCGCCAGGGGCATCGGCCTGCGCGCGGCCCTGCCCATTTTCGCCGAGATCCGGGAAAGCCTCGGACTGCCCGTCCTCACCGACGTCCATGAACGGGAGCAGTGCGCGCCTGTGGCCGAAGCGGTGGACGTTCTCCAGATCCCGGCCTTCCTCTGTCGGCAGACGGATCTCCTGGTCGCCGCCGCCGAGACCGGTCGGGCGGTCAACGTCAAGAAGGGGCAGTTCCTGGCCCCGGGCGACATGAAGAACGTGATCGCGAAGATCAGCGAGGCCGGCAATCCCAACGCCCTGGCGACCGAGCGCGGCGTGACCTTCGGCTACAACGCCCTGGTCAGCGACATGCGCGCCCTGCCGATCCTATCCGAGATCGGCTGCCCTGTGGTCTTCGACGCCACCCATTCGGTGATGCAGCCCGGCGGGCAGGGCGACCGGTCCGGAGGACAGCGGGAGTTCGTCCCCGTCCTCGCCCGCGCCGCCGTGGCCGTAGGTGTCGCTGCGGTCTTCATGGAGACCCATCCAGACCCGGATAACGCCCCCTCGGACGGCCCCAACATGGTGCCTCTCGCCGAGTTCGAAGGCCTGGTGGCGGATCTTTTGGCCTTCGATGCGCTCGCAAAGCGGTCACGAGGCTGAGGCGCATGGAGTTCACTGCGCTCCAGGACCTGATCCGCGGCATACCCGGCGTGCGCGTCGTCTGCGTGGGCGACGTCATGGTGGACCGCTTCGTTTATGGCGAGGTCACGCGGATGTCCGCCGAAGCGCCGATCCCCATCCTGGCCCGGCGCCGCGAACTGGTGATGCTCGGCGCCGCCGGGAATGTGGCCCGCAACGTCTCGGCCCTGGGCGGGCAGGTCGCCCTGGTGGGAGTCATCGGCTCTGACATAGAGGGCCGTGAAGCCCTTCGGCTGGTGGGCGACGACGGCAGGATCGAGGGCGCCCTCGTCACCGACACCGCCCGTCCGACCACCCTGAAGACGCGCTTCGTCTCGGGTGGACACCAGCTCCTTCGGGTGGATGTCGAGGATACCGAGGCGGTCTCGACGGAGACCTCCGCCCGCCTCGCCCGCACCGTGCGTGATGTGGCCCCGGGCGCAGGGGTGATCATACTGTCCGACTACGGCAAGGGCGTCGTCACCGACGAGGTCATCGCCGCCTGCCGGAACTCAGGATTGCCAGTGCTCGTGGATTCGAAGGCGCGATCCTTCCAGCGCTATGGTCGGGTCGACCTCATCAAGCCGAACGCGACGGAGCTGGCGCACGCCTCTGGGCTGCCCACCGGCGCCGACGCCGAAGTCGAGATCGCCCTGGCCAGGGCCCTGGAGCTCTGCGAGGCCAGGGCCATCCTGGTCACGCGGGCGGCTCAGGGGATGTCCCTGGCGGTCCGCGGAAAGCCTGTCCGCCACTTCCCGGGATCGCCAAGGGAGGTCTTCGACGTTTCCGGCGCCGGCGACACGGCTATCGCCGCCCTCGGGACAGGCCTCGCCGCCGGCCGATCCCTGGATGAGGCCATCGGGTTTGCGCTCCTGGCCTCCGGTGTGGCCGTCGGCAAGGTGGGCACGGCCACCGTCTCGCCGGACGAACTCGTTGAGGCGGCGCTTGCCGCGCACATGGCCGCCGCCGAGGCCAAGGTGGCCACCAGCGCCCGGATGGTCGAGGAGGTCGCCCGGTGGCGCTCGCGCGGGCTGCGCGTCGGCTTCACCAACGGTTGCTTCGACATCCTTCACCGGGGCCATGTCGCCTACCTGGCTCAGGCCCGCAGCTGGTGCGACCGTCTGATCGTCGGCGTGAACTCCGACCGATCGGTCAGGGCCCTCAAGGGCGAGGGCCGACCTGTGAACGACCTGGAGAGCCGCGCCCTGGTCCTCGCAGGCCTGGCCAGCGTCGACCTCGTGGCGCCCTTCGACGAGGATACGCCCCTCGACCTGATCCGCGCCGCCCGCCCTGATGTCCTGGTGAAGGGCGCGGACTATGCGGAGTCCGAGGTGGTTGGCGGCGACCTCGTCCGGGGCTGGGGAGGGGAGGTCCGCCTTGCGCCCCTTATCGAGGGATACTCAACAACCGCCGCGATCCGCAGGATGGGCGGGGAGGGGAAGCCGTGACCCGCAGGATCATTTTCGTCACCGGGGGCGCCGGATTCATCGGCTCGAACATCGTCGCCCGGCTCGCGGAAGACCGCAGCCTGGACGTTGTGGTCTGCGATCGCCTGCGTGACGCCGACCTCGGCAAGTGGCGGAACCTGTCCCAGCACGCCATCGGCGACTTTGTCGCCCCCGCAGACATGTTCGACTGGCTCGAGAAGCGCTGGCGGGACGTGGAGGCGGTGATCCACATGGGTGCCATCTCTTCGACCACGGAAACGGACGCGGATCTGATCGTCCAGACGAACTTCGGACTGAGCCGCGACCTCTATCGCTGGTGCGCCGACCGCCAGAGGCGGTTCATCTACGCCTCCTCGGCGGCGACCTATGGCGACGGAACCCTGGGTTTCGAAGACCGGGACGACTTCGAGAGCCTGGCGGCGCTCCGGCCGCTCAACGCCTATGGCTGGTCAAAGGCCGTGTTCGACATGTTCGCCGCGCGTCAGGCGGCCCGCGAGTACGCGCCGCCCCAGTGGGCTGGCCTGAAGTTCTTCAATGTCTATGGTCCCAATGAGGGCCATAAGGGTCCCATGAAGTCGGTCGCCGCTCAGATCTGGCCCTCCGTGCGCGACGGGCAGGCCGTCCAGCTCTTCCGGTCCTACCGCGAGGGCGTGCCGGATGGCGGCCAGAAGCGCGACTTTGTCTATGTGCGCGACGTCGCCGATGTTGTCGCCTGGCTGCTCGCCTCACCGCAGGTGAACGGGGTCTTCAACCTCGGCTCCGGAACGGCGCGGACCTTTGAAGACCTCGCGCGCGCGGTGTTCAGCGCGGCGGGCAGGACGCCCCAGATTGACTACATCCCAATGCCGACGGCCCTGAGGGATCGATACCAGTACTTCACCGAGGCTCGCATGCAGCGCCTGGCCGAGGTGGGCTACACGGGTGGTTTCACGAGCCTTGAAGCTGGGATCGACGACTATGTCCGGGGGTTCCTGGCCACCCAAGACCCCTATCGCTAGGCGAGGTCCATGACCGGCGAACCCGGCCCCGATGCCGCCGCCCTTCCGCCCCGCCGGCGTCCACGCCTGGGGCTCTGGCTGGGGCTTGGGGTCCTGACCCTTCTGGCGGTTTTCGCCTTCATCCGACGGGACGATATCCGGCTTGCGGCGATGGACCCGGGCAAACCCTTCCAGATCTACACCCCGCCTCCGGCGCCGGACTACGACCGGCCCGAGGCCTGGCTGTTGCTCCCGGAAGGACCAGGCAAACCCGGGGAGGCGGATGTCTTCTTCCTCGGGCCGACGACCTATTCCGGCGCGGATCACTGGAACAGCCCGATTGATGACCCGGACTCGGACGAGGTCTTCCGCAGGGTGATGGCGCCCAACCTGGTGGGACCCTTCGCCGGGACCGGCAGGATCTTTGCGCCGAGGTACCGGCAGGCCGGGCTCTACTCCTTCACGACCCTTCGTGAAGACGCCCGCGAGGCCCGACGCTTCGCCTATGTCGACGCCGAGGCGTCATTCCTGAGTTTCCTGGCCCGATCGGGACCCGATCGTCCGATCCTCATCGTCGGCGTTGAGCAGGGCGGGGCTCTCGCCGCGCGCCTTCTCGCCGAGATCGGGTCGCGTCCAGCCGTCAGGAACCGGCTCGCTGGAGCCTGGCTGATCGACACCGTCACGCCGGCGGACAGCCCGCCCCTGGCGCCCTGCATGTCTCCTGAGCAGACAGGGTGCCTCGCCGCCTGGGCCTGGGCCTATGTGGATGACGAGACCCATGCCCGCGACCTCCAGGATCGCTCGCTGGTCTGGTCAGGACCTGACCTGGTCAATCTCGGCAAGCGTCTGCCGCTCTGCTACAACCCGCTCCTGCAGGCCACGACGGATAAGGCGGCGCCTGCGCGTCTCGCCAGGGGGGCGACCAACGCCACCGGGTTGGAATGGGGCGCCCGGCCGCCCTTCGTCACACGGCAGTTCAGCGCCCAATGCGTCAGGGGCGTCCTGAGGGTGTCCCGGCCGGAAGCGCGGATGCTGCGCCCCTTCGGCTCCTGGGAGGATCGCCTCAGGACCCCGGGCTTCAACCTCTTCTACGCCGATGTCGAGGCCGACGCCCGGACCCGCCTGGCCGCGTTCAACGCCCTCAGGCGCCCTTCAAACCCGTCTCAGCCCGCCAGTCGAACAGGGCCTGGAGCACCTTGAGCGCCTCACCCCGCGGGGTCGTGAAGCCCGGGTCCCGGGCCAGGATCAGCCGCGCATCATCGCCGGCGGCCAGGATGAGGTCGCGGTGGACGAAGGGGTCCACAAAGACATAGTCCGGAAACCCGGACTGGCGGAGACCCAGGGCGTCGCCGCCGCCCCGCAGCTCCAGGTCGGTCTCGGCGATGGCGAAGCCGTCGTCGGATCGCCTGAGGATGTCCAGGCGCTTCTGGGCTGTGTCCGACAGGGGTGGATCGTAGAGGAGGACGCAGGCGCTCTCCGCCCGTCCGCGTCCAACCCGGCCCCGCAGCTGGTGGAGCTGGGCGAGGCCGAACCGCTCCGCCTGCTCGATGACCATGATGGTGGCGTTGGGCACATTGACCCCGACCTCCACGACCGTCGTCGCCACCAGGACCCGCGCCCTCCCGGATGCGAAGTCCGCCATGACCGAGTCCTTCTCGGCCGGCGTCAGCTTTCCGTGGACAAGCCCCACCTGGCTGCCCAGGCGGATCTGGAGGTCCTGCGCCCGTTTCTCTGCGGCCTTGAGGTCCAGGAGTTCGGACTCGCTGACCAAGGGACAGATCCAGAAGGCCTGGGCCCCGCCCAGGACCGCTGCAACAAGCCGGTCCTCCACCTCCGCGACCCGGGTCATGGGGGCCGCGCGGGTTGCGACCGGCGTCCGGCCCGGCGGCTTGCCGATGATCCGGCTGACGTCCAGGTCGCCATAGGCGGCGAGTTCGAGGGTGCGCGGAATGGGCGTGGCCGACATGGCGAGCAGGTGGACGCCCTCGCCCTTGTCCAGCAGTCGCTGGCGCTCCCCGACCCCGAAGCGATGCTGCTCGTCAATCACCGACAGGGCCAGGTTGGCGAACCGCACCTCGTCCTGGAACAGGGCGTGGGTGCCGACCGCGATCGCGGCCGAGCCATCGGCAAGGCGCCCCAGCTTCTCCCGGCGGGACGCTCCCCGGTCCCGTCCGGTCAGCAGGACCACGCCGAGGCCCTGCGCCTCCAGCGGACCGGAGAGGGTGTCGAAATGCTGCCGAGCGAGGATTTCGGTGGGCGCCATCAGGGCGCCCTGGGCGCCGGCGGCGGCGGCGTCAGCCAGGGCCAGCATGGCGACCACGGTCTTGCCCGATCCCACATCCCCCTGGAGCAGGCGGCTCATGCGTTGACCGGAGGCCAGGTCGGTCCGGATCTCCTGTAGCGAGGTGGTCTGGTCCGGGGTCAGTCGGAAGGGCAGGGCGGCTTCGATCCGCCCGGCGAGGTCCGACGCAGGCAGGGGCCTGGCGGCGCCCGCCCTGCGATGCGCCCGCCGCTGGGCCATGGCCAGCTGGTGGGCGAGAAGCTCATCGTAGGCGAGACGACTTCGCGCCGGTGACGACGGCGAGAGATCCGCCTCGGTGGTCGGCGCGTGCAGCCCCTGGATCGCCTCGCGCCAGGAGGGAAACCCGCGCCCCTGCCGCCAGGCGGGATCCTGCCACTCCGGCAGGTCCGGCGCCCGCCCCAGGGCCGCCGCGACAAAGCGGCGCACCAGCCTGGGCGCCAGCCCGCCCCCCGCCGGATAAACGCTCTCGATCTCGGGAATATCCCCCGCCAAGGCCTCTTCGACCACATAGTCCGGGTGCACCATCTGCAGGTCGAG